>JANWXX010000194.1 GCA_025057345.1 Polyangiaceae bacterium
TCTTGGTACTTTGACGCCGTCGGCTTCCGCGGAGCCCTCTTCGAACAACCACGAGCTCTGGGCGAAGGCTATCTGCGGGCACTGCTCATGGGGGCGGCGCTGACTAACCTTCATGGACTTGTTAGCGCTACCTTCCGAGGTCTTGGCGATACCCGCACGCCCATGATGGTGTCTTGTGTGACTCTTCTCCTCAACGCAGCCCTGGATCCAGTGCTGATGCTAGGATGGGGTAGCATCCCAGCTCTTGGACTTGCGGGAGCTGGGTGGGCGACGGTGCTGGCCAACGGGGCAGGGCTAGCGCTCTTTGCGGGGGCGTTGCGAGAGCGTGGAGTACAACTTCCCTGGAATGGACCGGAGTGGAAAATCCTAGGGCAAATCGTTCGTATCGGTGGGCCTGCCATGCTGTCGGGGATCGGCTTCTGCCTGGTGTACGTGGCGCTCGGTGATCTGTTGGCGCGCTTTGGCCCTTCTGCCCTGGCAGGGTTGGGGCTTGGTCACCGCTTGGAGGGGCCGGCCTACCAGGTGTGTGCGGGGTTTGGGGCGGCTGCGGCTACGCTGGTAGGGCAGCACCTCGGAGCAGGAGAACCGGAGGAAGCAAGGTCGGCGGCACACCGAGCTGCATGGTGGAGCTGCGGGGTGATGGCTCCTCTTTCCTTGCTGTTCGTGGCAGCCCCACGATGGCTGGTGGGGATGTTCACTGCGGACGAGGCTTCCACGGAGCGAGGAGCAGCCTACGTGCTGGTGGTAGGGATGATCTTGGCGCCGATGGCCTTGGAGGTAATCTACGAAAGCGCTTTCGCCGGCGCGGGGGAAACCTGGTTGGCGATGGGGATTGTCATCGTGTTTACCGCAGCGAGACTCCCCCTGGCCTGGTGGCTCTCGAGGCCCTTGGGGCTCACGGGGGTCTGGATGACGATCGCTGGAACCTGTGCTCTCAAGGGGTTCTTGCTCTGGGGGGCCTTCACCTGGAGGAGCAGGCGCAAGGACTGGGGCTCCGCAGTATGCCTGGCTTAGCATCGTCGATGATGGCCCCTCGCTACCTCGCGGTTGCCGGCAACATGGGTGCTGGAAAATCCTCTCTGGTGAAATGGCTCCACGCAACTTTCGATCTCAAGCCGATCTACGAGCCCCAGGATGACAACCCTTACCTGGAAGATTTCTACCGGGATATGAAGCGATGGGCATTCTCATCCCAGCTCTTCTTCCTGGTACGGCGGTTCCGTATGCAGCGAGAACTGGAGCGCTCCCTACCCTCACTGGCTCACCGCGGTGTGGCCCTGGATCGAAGCATCTACGAAGATGCGGAAATCTTTGCCGCCCACCACCGGCAGGTCGGCAACATCGACGCCCGAGACTGGCGTACCTACCAAGATCTCTACGAGGCCATGCGCGCGGAGTTGCGCCCGCCGGACCTAATGGTTTACCTGCGATGCCCGGTAGGAGCACTACGCCGGAGGATCCAGCAGCGAGGTAGGAGCTATGAGCAGGTGATCCCGACAGGGTACCTTCGGGCCCTCGACCGGCTTTATGAGGACTGGTTTGCCCACTACGACCTGTCACCTACCCTGGTGATCGATACCAGCGAGGTAGACTACGTAGAGGATCTCTTCCATCGCGAGGCGCTTCTCGACGAGATCGGTCGGAGGCTCTGATAGCTTAGGAGAGCTGGCCGCAGTCGACGATGGTAACCGGCGAGGTGGTGCGACCGCTACTGGAGCCCTGGGCCTCCATGGCCCTCACCACCTCCATGCCTTCGACCACCTTACCGAAGACAACATGCTTGCCATCGAGCCACGGGGTGGAAACCGTGGTGATGAAAAACTGCGACCCATTGGTGTTGGGCCCTGCATTAGCCATGGAGAGCAACCCTGGAGAGTTGTGCTTGAGCTGGAAGTTCTCGTCCGGGAACTTGTGGCCATAGATCGACTTGCCGCCCGTTCCGTTGTGGTTGGTAAAGTCGCCGCCCTGACACATGAACTGGGGGATGATCCGGTGAAAGCTGCTGCCTTTGTAACCAAAACCTCGCTCCCCCGTGCATAGCGCGCGGAAGTTCTCGGCAGTCTTCGGAACCACATCGGCGAATAGCTCGAAGACAATACGACCCGCAGGAACCCGGTTGATCTGGATGTCGAAGAATACTCGTGGATTGGCCATGGGAATCTCCCAAAGAAACTTACTAGTCCGGATCACATCTTCTTGCTCTGGAAAAAGATCCCTCGGTGACGTCCCTGTAGCGCTGCCCCTTCTTTGCCTGCTTACCGTCGCACAGATGTGTGCCTCCCCTCGCTGCCGCGTCACCCTCCTCAAGCATCATGGAACTTCATGCGAGCGATGAAGGCGGGCATCCTTGGGTTGCTCACCGTCAGCTTTTCCGTGGCATGCACGCGCTGGATAGGATCTTGGGATGTGGTCCCTCCGGACCCAGTGGCAGCCACCCCACCCATCCTTACTCTCGCGCCTACTTCCACTACAGCCCCACGTGAGCCTCCCCAGACTCGCTCCGTGGTGTTGGTCGTCCTCGATGGTGTCCGCTGGCAGGAGATTTTTCTCGGTACGGACCGGGCTCAACTCCGTAAGATCGGCGCTTCCTCCACCGACGCTCTCTCTGCTGAGCAACTTCTCCCCAACCTCTACCGGCTCATCTCCCGTGGTTTCGCCCTGGGCGCCCCAGGCCATGGTGCGCCGATCTCCGCCTCGGGTCCCTACTTCATATCAATGCCGGGTTACCGAGAGATCTTCTCTGGAGAACCGGACTCGACCTGCACAAGCAACACCTGCCCCCGCATAGATCGGCTCACGATCGTGGATCGGATCCGCGCTGCTTCTGGACGAGATGAGGACGCTGCGGTCATCGCCTCTTGGGATGTGCTTGATCGCACCGCTGTCTTCAACCCGGACAGTGTCGTGATCAGTACCGGGCAGACCCTTGGTGCCAACCAGCACCGGATCGCAGCAGCCTCACCTCGCTGCGCTGAACTCCTTCGGGAGGGGCGCAGAGCAGGAGCCTGGCCAGGCCACGGTGGCTACCGACCGGACCGGATCACCGCCCCCCTAGCCCTCGCTTACCTGGAGGCGGTCCGCCCTCGCTTCCTCTTTGTAGGTCTCGGTGATACTGACGAGTTCGCCCACGCCTCCGACTACCGGGGCTACCTGGATGCACTCCGAGCAGCGGACCGCTTCCTTGGCGACCTCTCCGCAACCCTAGAGCGCCTAGACCTTTTGGAAACCACCTCAATCCTCGTTACCACTGACCATGGCCGTGCGTGGAACTTCCATAGCCACGGCCGCTCGGAACCGGAGTCGGGTCGGGTGTTTCTGATAGGAGCAGGTGGGGCTATCCCGACAGTAGGCTATGCAGAGGCTCGGTCGGGGGTCACCTTGAGTGCAGTGGCACCAACGATCTTGGGGTTGCTCGGAGTCGGAAGTGCTCCGGGAGCTGTAGAGGAGCCTTGGATGGCTGCAGGGCGGTTAGAGGCGCACTGCCTTTTATTCCCCTCGCCCTCCTCTGGGCGATGATGAAGGATCCAGGTAGGTTACCGCGCCATGCGCTCCTGGCTCCTGGCCTCCTCGCTGGCCCTTGCCGCGGCCTGCTCCTCTCCTCCCCCCCCTGCTGCTCCGTCACCCCCGGAACCTCCTCCCTCCTCGGCTCCGGCTTCCCCACCACCGGATGCCTCAGCCTCTGCACCTGCCCCTCCTCTTGGACCTCCCCCTCCGGCCTTCCCCACCGAGTGCGCAGGAACCCAGGAGAACATCTGCCAATTCGGGGATGGCGTGGTAGAGCGCATCTGCAAGGTGCAGAGCACCGATGTAGCCTTGACCCTGCTCCGGGGGGGGACTCCCTGGACCCGGGGCTACCTCCGGGGCAACACCGAGGCTTGGAATGCCGCAGAGGGTGGAACTGCTCGCTACAAGATGCTCTTGGACGAGGAGGTACTTGTGCTCCGCAAGCGAGCTGCCTCCACGATGATGGTGGGGCAGGGAGCCAGCTTTGACGTGCTCCGTTGGGATGGCTCTTGCGTGTCCCTTAGCGAAGGGGAATTGACCCTTAAGAAACCACCCAAACCCCGGGCCTCCCCCATCTCCTGGAAAGAACTAAGCGGCCCCACCCGCGACGCACTTTCCGCAGATGCAAAGGTTGCAGCAGCCTACGAACGGCGTCGTAAGGAGTGTAAGGGAGTCACCTCCGGCGATGTATCTGCAGCTTGCGTCAAGGCCGACGGTGCGTTGAGCGATGCCATCCTCGAATTCTTGCGAAGCGGAGGCCAGATCCCTACCCCTACGCTCCCTTGACTCTCATGCTTCGTCCTCCCTTCCTTGCGTCCTTGCTCCTGCTCGCAATCTCGCTGATCACTTCCCCTGTCCGGGCTGGTGGCCTTGTAGGGGATGGCCCCCAGCGCCGTGTCGACCAGGAGGTATTCTTTGTTGTCTGGGACCATTTGTCCCTCACCCAGCACCTCTTGGTCGCTGCGCGTGCTACCGGGCTCACCTCCCCAGGCGCCCTGCTCCTTGCCCTCCCTCTTCGCACCACCCTGGAACGCCCCCTCGACGGCATTCCTGATGCCATCCATGCTATCCAACCTGGCCTGAACCTGCTCCCCTCGATTCCAGGCGCCCCCCCAGAGCTGGTTCCACGTCCCAGCGGCCTCGAAGCCCTCTGTACCTCTAGGAAACTTACCTGCCGCAGCGAGCTGCTAGGCTGGGCCAAGGAGCAGTTTGCCAGCAAGGAACTGGTCCTCCTTCCCCTCTCACCTTCCCACGAAGGAACTGCCATCTCCACCTATGCCCATTTCCGCTTCGATACCCAGCACCCCCTGATCCCCTTCGCTGAGCCTACCGAGGATCGCCCTGAACCGGAGCCACCGCCCCCAGGACCAGAGCACCCCCCGCGTGTCCAAATCTTCTTGGCGCTGGCGAACGAATCCCCTGCAGGTCTCTGGGAGCGGCAGATGGACGCTGCCGCCGACACCCGCCGTGCAGATCTCATCAATTGCTACAGCCAAGTCCTGAAGCAGAAGCGGAAGCTCACTGGCAGCGTGCATGTCCAGCTCCGCATAGATACTGAAGGAGTCGTCTCCGATGAGGAAGAACGAGCTGATAGCAAGCCCCTGGAGCCTGTGGCTCGCTGCTTCGCCGCTGCTCTCCTCAAAGCTCCATGGCCCAAAAATCCTTTCCCCAAGCCAATCCAGTTTGAGGCCCATGCCACGCTCCGTCCCCCTGTCGCCTCCCCCCGTCGTACCCTCGCCGTCGTGCTTGCCTCCCGAGATGTAGAGCCACGCCTTGGTGACCCGGATGGTACACACCTCGTCCCTGAACTTCGACCTATCGCTGGCTTCGAACCAGAACCTGCCTCCCTCCGCGCTGCCTTCTCTGAGGAAGCGCGAAGAGCTTTGGGCATCGACCTCTCCCGCCGCTGGCGCCTCCGCATCTTTGAAACCAGCGTCGACCCTCATGGCCCAGTGGACGACATCGCCTTCCGTCTCCTCTCCCTCCCTCCTCCCCGTCCCAGCAGCCCCCCTTGGCCTGTCGTTGATCGCGGGGATCACCCGGAACACCACACCACATCACCTCCGCCCATCGGGAGAAAGCGTCGAAAGAACCTGCTTATAGCCGCTCTTCTGCTCTCTCTGGTGCTGGTGGCGGTCGTAGTCTGGCTCTACCTGCGCTCCTCCTCCCGTGGGGGATCGAGAGGATTTCTTCCGTGAGGCGGGCCCTCCATCTCCTCTTTGATCCCTGAGAGGATTCTCCCAGACATCTTCTTCTCCCGCCTTCCCTCTCTCCATTGTGGTTCACGCTCCCTCGCATTGTCCCTCTCAGGAGGCAATTGAGAGCGCGCTCGGAGAGCGGGAGAGCGCTGGCGTCGAGGTGGGCATGATGAGTGAACTGGGACCAAGGGTGGCACCGGGGATTGGCCCCTGGGGACAACGCCAAGCAGGCCCAGTAAGGATACGGCTTGGAGCCGGTATCTGGCCCCACGGCGGCGTCAATGCGGACGCCTTCCGAGCCTGCTTCACCGGATACCTGCTGGATGGTAGTTTCTGCGCTCCGCAGAAGCTGAACCACGAGGTAGGTGCAATGGTCTGCACCGGGATTCATGGTGGCTTTTTGGTGGCCCAGGGCCAGCGAATCGACCAGCCTCGTACTGAACGGAGACCCTGGCTGGCCCCCCGGTTGGGAGGGCGATTCTCTTGGACTCCAGAAACCGGGGGCTTGGTTGAGTTCAATCTGGGGATCTTCTTCCCTCTATTCCGCGACACCTTCCTCTTTGAGCAGCCACGATGCTGTTGAAGTTGCCTCGCTGGAGGGCTCCGGAGCGCCGGACCTCCCCAGCGGAGCGTCTTCGCTCCCTGGTTGAGGTCCACTTTGACTTCATCGGGAGATCCCTCCGTCGCTTGGGGGTCCAAGAGGCCGATGTGGATGATGCCTGCCAGCAAGTTTTCCTAGTAGCCTCCCGACGTCTGGACGAGATCCAAGATGGCAAGGAGAAAAGCTTCCTCTTTGGAGTAGCGCTCCGGGTGGCCTCCGATGCCAGGCGAGCTCGTCGACGTAGAGCAGCGATTCTCGACGAGCACTCTGAGGAGACGGACTCTCCCAACGAGAGCCTCTCCCCTGAGTCCTTGCTCCATCAGCGGCGTGCCCGGGCCCTGCTGGACGAAATCCTGGAAACTATGCCCTTGGAGCTTCGCACCGTATTCGTCCTGTTCGAGCTCGAAGAAATGACGGCTAGCGAGATCGCGCAGACCATCGACATCCCCCCCGGAACGGTGGCCTCCCGGCTGCGCCGTGCCCGGGAGATTTTTCACGAACAGTCTCGGCGGCTCCGCGCTGCCCAGGAGCGGCTAACACCATGATGGACCCAGAACGCCTCAGTCACCAGAGCAGCGATGATTTTGAGCGCGCTCTTCTCCACGCTGCACGCTACGATGGCCCCTCGCCTCAGGGGAAGAAGCAAACCTTGCTGGCCCTCGGCCTGGGCACTGCCCTTGCCGGGAGCGCTTCCTCAACCGCTGTCGCCGCTCCCTCTGCCGCCATCACCCTCGCAAAGTGGATGGCCGTTGGTGCCCTTGTTGGAACCGGAACCATCGCTTCGGTATCCTCGTTGACCTCCACCAATCCTCTAACCAAGCTGTCGGTTGCTCCTCCAGCGCAGTCCTCTGGAAGAATCGCAGCTCCTCACCCATCGAATCCCACAGCGAGGCCCTCCTCTGAATTGGAACCTAGCACCCCTAAGGTCACCTCAGAGCTCTCTGCAGTCCCTGCAGTGTCTCCGCTTTCACCACGGCGTAACGTGACGGAGGAGACTCCTCCTCCGGTCCGCAAGGAGCCTCCAGCAACACCAGCCTACCAAGAGCCTCCCACCAAGGCCCCCCCGGTGGACACAGCAGGAGGTATTGAGGATCCGCTTGCGGGAGAGTTGCTGGTCTTGGACGGGGCGAGGGCGGCGCTAGGGCGTGTGGATCTACCAGGAGCACAGGCGGCTCTGCAGAACTACGTGGAGCGTTATCCTCGGGGCAAGCTCTCAACAGAGGCGAAAATCTTGCGAATTGATCTGTTGTTGCGCCAGGGCAATTGAGAGGCTGCCCACCAGGAAGCTTCAAATTTTCTTCAGGCTTACCCCCAGAGCCCTCATGCACCCAGGCTCCGAGCACTCCTGGGAATTGCGAACCCCTGATCTTTGGGGTGATCAATTCGGCGCAGCCCGGCCATCCAGAGGACAGAAATCAGGAGCCACCATGAACAGCCCACGTTTCCCCCTTCTTGCTCTCACATTCCTTGGCGCTCTCGCATTCCTCCCTGCTTGCTCTGAAGATGTACCGCTGGGTAACGGCAATCAGCAGAACAACCTGGACAAGACCAGCCCCTCCAACAAGGACAAGGTATGCGCCCAGGCATTGACTTGCGTAGAGGGACAGATGTACCCCACCGCCTGCGGCCCTTCCAATGGAGACAAGCCTCTCGGCCCTTGCGAGGAACCGGAGCCCACCTGCGATCCAGAACTTATCTGCACACAGGTGATGACCTGTGTGGATGGTCAGCTCTATCCTACCGGCTGCGGACCCAAGAACTGCGATAAACCTCTCGGCCCTTGCGAGGAACCGGAGCCCACCTGCGATCCAGAACTTATCTGCGCGCAGGTGATGACCTGCGTGGATGGTCAGCTCTATCCTACCGGCTGCGGACCCAAGAACTGCGACAAGCCTCTGGGGCCTTGCTGATCAACCACGGAGGAGAGGGCAAACCCCAAAAGTCTTGATTCCAGCATAACCTGCTCGACCTCCTCGCCCACCGGCGCCCAGCATCGACGCATCTGTCCGAACAGCCCTAGCCGCATCTCGTCACAGAACAACACTGCTCCTGTCAGTGACCGGGACTGCTTCGTCGTCCCATCGTTGGACTGCAACGTTTGCATCGCGAGCACGCTGCCTTCGTTCGGTGGCGAATTGGTTTCCGTAGGCTCACCTACGGGCCATCGGTAAACTTGCGCCGCCGCATCAGCGTCTTCCACGGCGTTGTACAGCCATCTTCCAACCTCAGCGTCACCCTGCGGAAGATCGCCACCCTCGTGTACGCCACACGCCGCAGGAATGCCACCACCAGCAGGAGAACTCCATCGCGCCGTCGCTCCTGCTCTTGCTGCTGTCC
>JANWXX010000195.1 GCA_025057345.1 Polyangiaceae bacterium
CCTTGTCCTTGGATGTGGCCATCGGAGGGTAACAGCCCGATATTCCTCAACATTCCTGGGTGGGTGCGTAACCCCTAGACGATTGAGGTGAGTGCCTGCCTGCGTCTTGGAGAACTCTCCCCATGTCGCGATGGAGCCGACGCGATCTGTGGCTCGGGTAGCTGCGAAGCATACGCCCGAGCTAATTTGTGGGCACGTCGTTGAGAAAGTTTCTGACGGGTGGGTGCGCTTGCTCTGGGGTCAACCGCTGAGACGGTAACCATGGGTTCCCACGCAAACTCCGTCTGGGGTAGGGCTCCTTAGGTTCTTATTGGAAGGGTAGGGAGACAACGAGGCCCTGCAGGAGGTCGACCTCGTGGGCCTAGGGGGATCTTCGTAGAGCTTGCCGGGCGGGAGGGCGTTCCTTTCGGGGGCTAGTTCCCGTACAAGGTGCGCCCCATGCGCATCGGATACCTGATCGGGCCCGATCTCCGGGATCTCCTCCAGAACAATCCGGAGGAGTTGCAAGAGCTGCTGGAGGAGTTTCACCCGGAGGATCTGGCGGATCTGGTGGACCAGCTCCCGGAGGAGATTGCAGCGAAATTCCTGAAGAAGCTGCCAGCAGAGGATGCGGCGGAGATCTTCGAGCGCCTGGAGGACGAAACTCAGGAGGCGCTGGTCGAGCAGATGGGTCCGGATTCGGTGGCGCAGATCGCCGCGGAAATGGCGCCGGATGACCGGGTGGAATTGCTGGAGATGCTACCAGAGCAGGCCAGTGAGGCAGTGCTTCAGAGCCTGGAACGGGTGGACCCGGAGGCTGCTGAGGAGGTGGCGCAGATCGAGAAGTGGCCAGAGCAATCCGCCGGGCGCCTGATGACGACGAACTATGTGTCGGTGCCCCATACCTGCACGGTGGGAGAGGCGATGAAGGCGCTGCGAGAGGCGATGGAGGCGGAAACGATCTACTACGTGTACGCGGTGACGGCGGCGCATCGGCTCCATGCGGTGGCGTCGCTGCGCGACCTGCTCCGAGCGGACCCGGAGGCGCCGCTTTCGGAGGTAGCGACGGAGAATGTGATCAGTGTTCCGCCGACCATGGATCAAGAGGATGTGGCCCGACGCATGGCGAAGTACGACCTGATGGCGATGCCGGTGATGGACGAGCGGGGGGCATTCCTTGGGATTATCACCGTGGACGACGTGATCGATGTGCTCACCGAAGAGCAGTCCGAGGACGTGCAGAAGCTGGGAGGAATCGAGCCCATCGACGCCCCCTACTTTGCTACGTCCTTCCTTACCCTGATCCGTAAGCGTGCCTTCTGGCTTTTGGCATTGTTCATCGGGGAATTCTTCACGGGCACTGCACTCAGGGCCTACGACAAGGTGCTGGAGGCGGTTACCACTCTGAGCTTCTACGTCCCCTTGCTGATCTCCACGGGGGGGAACTCGGGGGGGCAGTCTTCGTCCCTGATCATCCGTGGGATGGCCGTCGGTGAGATCAAGATGAGCGACTGGTGGAGGGTTCTGGGGCGGGAGACCCTCCAGGGGATCGTCCTCGGAGTCACGTTGGCAGTGGTGGGTGTCGGGCGTGTTCTCATTTGGGGGGACGGCGTTCGGTTCGCCCTCGTCATCGGTGTGACCCTCATCGGCATCGTCATCATGGGCTGCACCGTCGGCGCTATGCTGCCCTTTCTCCTCAAACGTATTGGCTTCGATCCAGCCACTAGCTCCGCTCCCTTCATCGCCAGCCTGGTCGACGTGCTCGGCATTCTGATCTACTTCAACGTTGCTAAGATCCTGCTGAGGGAGGTCATCGAGCGAGCTCTGGAGGGCCAGGGTCACGCCCTCCTGGGGGGGGTGCTATAGCGAGGGGATGCCACCTCCGCCGTTTCACTGCCACGAGAGCGAGATCCTGTTCTCCAGTCCGATCTTCCGGCTTCGTCGTGACCGGGCCTCTCACCCGGTCACCTGCCACACCGGCGACTACTATGTCCTAGAGTGCCCCGACTGGGTCAACATGGTCGCCCTCACCGACCAGCAGGAGCTGCTTTTGGTGCGCCAATGGCGCCACGGAACGCGCTCCGTCGAGCTGGAAATCCCCGCTGGGCTGATCGACCCCGGGGAGGCTCCCCTTGATGCTGCTGCTCGGGAGCTGCGGGAGGAAACTGGATACGAGGCTGCTACCCTGCAATGGATTGGTCAGGTAGCTCCCAACGCTGCCTACCAGAGCAACCTCTGCCATACGGTTCTAGCGACCGGATGTCGCAAAGTTCACGAAACCAACTTCGATGCCGGGGAGGATATCGAGCTGGTGGTGACGCCGCTGTCTCAGGTGCCTGCACTGGTAGCCTCGGGGCAGATCCGCAACGGTATGGTCATCGCGGGATTGTTCTGGTGGCTCCATGCGGAGGGCAAAATCAGCTGGTGAGCGCTCAGCCGAAGTAAGGGTGCCCACGGCGAGCGCGATAGGCGTCGTGGTAGAGGCGCAGGTAGGCCGCCGCCGAGCGATCCCAGCCGAAGGATTGCTCCATGGCGCGGCGCCGCATCCGATCGATGTGGTGATAACGGTGTACGTACGTCCAGTACGACCAGAGCACCGTATCGAGAAGAGCGCGGGGTGTCAGATCATAGAGCACGAAGCCGGTGCCGTCGCCGGTTCCCTCGTCATAGTTCCATACCGTGTCGGCCAAGCCCCCAGTGGCGTGGACGATGGGGAGGGTGCCATAGCGCATGCTGTACATCTGGTTCATCCCGCATGGCTCGTAGCGGGAAGGCATCAGGAAAAAATCGGCCCCTGCTTCGATTCGGTGGGCCATCCCGTCGTCGAAGCGGAGCACCGCCCGCACCTTGTCACTCTGCATCCGAGCTGCCACCTCGAAGCCGCGCTCCAGCTCCGGCTCCCCGGTGCCCAGGACTACAAGCTGGAGGTCTCGCTCCAGGAACCTAGGTAGGATCGAAAGGAGCACGTCCAGGCCCTTCTGCCCCGTCAGCCGCGAGATCACCCCGTAGAGCGGGACATCCCGGCGCACGGGGAGCCCAAGCTCCCGCTGGAGAGCTTCCTTGCAGTATGTCTTTCCTCGCAGGTCGTTTGCATCGTAGCGCGCTGCTATCCTCGGATCTGTGGCCGGGTTCCATACTACCGTATCCACCCCATTCAGAATACCTACGAGGCGATCTGACCGGGCTCGCACTACCCCATCCAGCCCTGCGCCATGCTCAGGGCGCTGCATCTCCCGGGCATAGGTGGGGCTCACGGTGGAGATCCGGTCTGCATGCATCAGCCCCCCTTTGAGGAGGTTGAGGGCACCGAAGTGCTCCAGCTCGCGTTCGTTGAGGTGCTCGTTCCCCAGGCCTGTCACGGAAAGGGCGGAGGGGGAAAAAAGACCTTGATAGGCCAGGTTATGGACTGTGAGCACAGTGGCGCAGCCATGGTACTCGGATCCCCACTCGACGGTGTTGACGTAGATTGGGACAAGAGCAGCCTGCCAGTCGTGGGCGTGGAGGACGTCAGGGACGAAGCCCTCGGCACGGCAGAGAGCAAAGGCGCTACGGCAAAGGAAGGCGAAGCGCTCTAGGTTATCGCCGAACTCGCCATGCTCATCGCCGTAGATACCTCCCCGATCGTAATAATGGTGATGTTCCAGGAAGTAGATGGGCGTATCGCTGTGGGCTAGGTGGCCTCGGCGCACACCGGCGTAGGCGGTGAAGCCGCCCATCGGCACGATCAGGGTATAGGGGAGGCGCTGCTGAGCATTCCAGTCGATACCCCGGTAGAGGGGGATCAGCACCCGGGCGTCGATCCCTTGGGCACGCTGGGCCAAGGGAAGAGCGCCCACCACATCGCCCAGGCCCCCGGACTTGGCGAACGGCGCACACTCGGAGGCAATATGAAGGACACGAAAAGGTCGGCTCACCGGACCGCAGTACCATAACCGTCGCCGTTCCGGTGTAGCCTTGCCGTGTGGTTGTTCACCGCCGCCCCGCGGCCTACCTGGTTGTACCTGCGGTCACCCTGGTTGTTGCCATCGTTCTCCTGCTCGCCATCGCTACGCCTCGGACATTGATCGCTGTGCGTCTCTGGGGCGGTCCGACGGTGGAGGGACCTCAAGTACTTCGGCTCCAGTGCGTACGCCGTTCCGTGGGAGTCGAGGACGGCCTTGCGCTGCGGGAGCTCATGGTCGAGGTGGACGGGCTCCAGATCCCTGCGTCTTGCGATGAGAGGGGGTACGGGGAGATCCCCCTGAACCTGAGGCATTCCGGCGGCTTGGCCGTGCGAGTCCTCCGAAGGAACGAGGTGCTTGCCGAGGGGGAGGCCCGCGTCGACGAGACAACCTGGCTCTCCGGGGCTATCTCGTTTCCAGCGGTGGTACCTGCCTCTGGGGCGATCCCGATTCGTGCGTTCGTGGTGAGTGGCGCACTCCTGCTGGAGCATTGGGGCGAGGTGGTGCTGGTGCTTCCCGAGAAGCTCCGCGCTCCGAAGAAGCTTGCTCTGAGCGGCAGTGGCCTGGAGCTTGGTCCTGTATTGCCTTCCTCAGAGGGGCTGCGGGTGCAGCTCCGTCCTACCTTTTTTACGGCGATTCTTGATGGAGTCGGGGGCGAAGGGGCCTCCTTTCAGGTTCGGCTGCCGGTTCGGATGAGTGGAGTGGCTGCTGAGGAACTAACCCGGACAGAGGAAGCTCTCCAGGGGCATTTGCGCGCCTCGACCCCGGTGCGGACTGTATACCTCCACGTGCAGGACCAGCGAGGACGCCTTGCTGCGGCCTCGATCTCGCTGATCCCGGACGGACGGGGTGGGGCGCACGCTCCCTTCTCTCTGCCGCTGCCGCCGCTCCGGGGGGATGCCTGGCTGATCACATCCACCTGGCCTCAACCCTCGAAGGAGGGCAGCATTCCTTGGCCGCTCACTCCGAACACCCTGGAAGGTCGCGTCGTCCCAGATGTTCTCTGGCTGGATGGAATGGCTCCCGTAGTTCGCCGGGAGGCCGAACGAATGCGGCGTCATCTCGGGGCGGTGGGTGCTGTCGTGCTTCTCGGGGCCCTCGCCGAGGCGCTGCTCCTCTACGAGCGGGCTAGGGCATCTCGCCTGGTGTTCCAACGGCACCTGGCGTCGCTAGGGGAGGAGGAGAGCGAGGACCAGCTATCCGAATCTCATGGGAGACTGCGGTGGGCTGTGGCGGCCGCACTGGTGTTCTTCGGCTTCACTGTCCTCGGCGCCCTGCTGATGGCTCGGATCGGTTGAGAGATCACGACCGGAGCATCTGCCAGAGAACCCGGGCGGCCAGGGCGAGGCTGATGGTCACCGCGACGGCCCGCACCAGCCTCGCTCCGCGATGCACCGCCAGCTCGGTACCCACCCACGCACCGGCTACCTGCGCCGCCCCCATCGGCAGCGCCAGCTCCCACCGGATCACCCCACTCGCAGCGAACGCTGCGAATGCCGCCAGGTTGCTGGCAAAGTTTGCTACTTTTGCGTTCCCTGAGGCGCTCACCAGATCATCGCCAAAGGTGTAGGCGTAGGCCAGCAGCAGGAACGTTCCGGTGCCTGGGCCGAAGAATCCATCGTAGGCCCCAAGGAGCAGAGCTATGACCACAGCAGCTAGCCGAGGTACCCGCTCCACCCACCGGGCTCGAGTACTCGCCTCAGGTTTACTTACCAAGGCGAGAGCTGAAGCCAGCAGCAGTAGCAGGAGCACAAGGGGTCGAAGCACCGCCGGGTCCAGCGCCAGTACCAGTCTCGCTCCTAGCACCGAGCCTAGGGTGGCTGCGGCGAAGCTCCAGGGGGCTCGCCTCCGATCTACCTGCCCGTGGCGCAAGAAGCGGAGGAAGCTTGCACTGGAGCCGAAGACCGCTTGGCCCTTGTTGGTTGCCAGAGCAACCTGCGGATCCAGCCCTGAGGTCAGCAGAGCGGGGACGGTGATCAAACCTCCTCCACCCGCGATGGCATCCACCACCCCCGCTCCGAAGGCAGCCAAAAGCAGCAGGCTGATCACGCTTCGGTATTCGCTTCCGCTGCCTCTGCAGGAAGCGCCTTCTTCGGGGGCGCTGTCCGGCCCACAATGGCCAGGGGAGAGCGCCCTCCATCCGCCAGAAGTTCCATCCGTATAGTGCGACAGTAAACGTCAGAGCCCGAGAGTACCTCAGCGACTTCGCTGGATTTGACGGCACCGCTTCCGGTGATGGCGACCTCCACCTCGACAGCGACCAGATCCCCCACCAGCCCAGCGCGGGCGGCAGCCCTCTGGGCAGCCTCCGAGCCAACCTTGATGGTACGGAGGTAAGCGCGCACATCCACCTGCTTGCTCTGCTGGTCGATGACACGGGTCACGGGGAGGGTGTCTGCGGCGAGCAGGGCGGCGGTTCGCTCCCGAAGCCAGACCTCGCCCCTGGGAGGGAGCGCGGAGCGAGCGTAGACCAGAGCATAGCGGGCCCCGGAGATGACTTTGGTGATGCCCGGGTCGAAGGGGGAGAGCTTCGCGGCCGCGGTGAAGCGGAGTCCCTCTGGAGCAGCAGCATTCATGCGAGCAAGGAGCGAGGGAATGTCGTACTCAGCGAGGAGTTTGAAGTCGATGTACTCCGCGAGGGAGGGGACTCCCAGCGAGAGGGCAGGGCCGAAGGTCATGTCTGGCTTGGGGTGGAAACCTTCGGTGTACGCCATGGGAACCTCGATCCGCCGAAGCACGCGCGGCAACTCTCGTACAAGGTCAAGGTGCCCCAGAAAGGCCACTGGTCCCAGCTTCTCGTAGGCGATTCGGTAGCGATGAACCTCCTTGCGGGGGGCATGGGCGGGAGGCGGCACATCGTCCTGATCGGCAACGGGTGTGGGAGGAAGCATCGGAAGCCGCCGGAGTGCATCCGGAGTGTCTGCACCCATCCGAGTGAGGAAGTCGATACGCTCCTGCCGCATCTGGGTCATGTCGCAAGCAACCCCGCAATCGTAGCAAACCAAGCGCCGAGTATCGGCTCGGGCGTCTGCTACGTTGGTGTGATGGACAAACATCCCCACCGCCTTGCCGCAGGGAGGAGAAAGCCGACTCTGGAGCGCCCGGCGGTATTCCCGGGCAAGAAAGCCATCTTCTAGCCCGATATCGATGTGATCCCAAGGGAGGCGACCGTTCACCGGGAGTGTCCCCAGGTAGCGCCCAACATCTACGCCGAACTTCTGGAACGCTGCATGCCAGATGTCTAGCTTCAGATGTTCTTCCCAGGAATCGAAGCGAGCGCCATTGCGGAAGGCCTCCTCGATGACATCGGCGAGCCGACGATCGCCCCGGGCAAAAATTCCTTCGAGAATACTCTCTCGGGCGTTGTGTGTCTTGAGGTCGATGCGTAGGGCGCGGGCAGTTTCCCGGAGGAGTTGCTGCTTACGTTCGATCTCTTCGAGGGTATCCATGGCACACCACTGGAACGGGGTGTGCGGTTTGGGAACATGGGTGGAGACGCTAACAGTCACGCTGGCGCGGCCTAGGGAGCGCCCCTTGCCAGCTTTCTTCATGGCCTCCTTCCCAGCGTCGAGAGCGCGCCGACCTGTTTCGACAATGCCACGAATGTCCTCGTCTTGCTCGGTAGGCAGCCCGATCATGAAGTAGAGCTTCATCCGATCCCAGCCCTTGCTGAAGACTCTCTGGGCAGTGTCGAGAAGTTGCTCCTCGGTAATGTTCTTGTTGATGACATCCCGCATGCGCTGGGTACCTGCTTCTGGTGCAAAGGTGAGGCCGGTGGCTCGAACGCGCTGTAGTTCGTCCAGAAGCTCATCGCTGAGACCGTAAGCTCGGAGTGAGGAGACTCCGAGGGCTACGCGCTCTGGCTCCAGCCGCTCAACGACTTTCTTGATCAATGGCGCGATGCAAGAAGCGTCCGCAGTAGAGAGAGAGGTGAGAGAGACTTCGTCCTGACCGGTGCGCTTCACCGCCTCGACTACCGTGGCAACAATCTGCTCCGGATCCCGTTCCCTCACCGGTCGGTAGATCATCCCTGCCTGGCAAAAGCGACATCCTTCGGTACATCCCCGAGCAATTTCGATGCTCATCCTGTCAAAGATGGCCTCCGGACCCCCTACCGGGCTCTCTGCTGGAAAGGGATAATCGTTGAGGTTCGCCACCAGGGAGCGCTGCACCCGCCTGGGAACTCCCGATCGCTTCACCCCACTTACCACCTGGAGCCCCGTTGTGGGATCCTCCTTCACCTCATACAGCGAGGGCACATAGACCCCTGGCAGCTGAGCCAACTCTGCAAGCCGCTCTGCCCTGGGTATACCTGCCCGCTTCCCACGGGCCCAGGCCAGCGCCACTCGAGTGCAGCTCTCCTCTCCATCGCCGATAACGAAAGCATCAAAGAAGGGGGCTACTGGCTCCGGGTGGGTGGCGTTAGGGCCGCCTCCCAGCACCAGAGGATCATCGTCCCCACGATCCGAAGAACGCAGGGGGATACCTCCCAGCTCCAGGATATTCAGGCAGTTGGTGTAGGTCAGCTCGAACTGGAGGGAGAGACCTACTACGTCGAAATCTCGCAGCGGACGCGCGCTCTCGTGGCTCACCAATGGCAGGCCCCGGGCACGGAGCTCTGCCTCCATGTCCACCCACGGCGCGTACGCTCG
>JANWXX010000196.1 GCA_025057345.1 Polyangiaceae bacterium
TCTCCCGAGGGCATCGCCCAGAGGCGCACTTCCCCGTGGTGGTCACTGGAGATCAGCAACCCCTTTCCCACTAGGAGCCTCTCGACCGGTGTTCGGTGCCCTTCGAGGGTTTTGTGCTTCCTCTTCTCGCCCGTTGGGAGAAGCTCCACGCGGCCGTCGGAGAAGCCCGTGATGGCGTAGGAGCCTCCTGGGGAAAGCTCGACGGTGCGAGGCGGACGCCTCGAGAACTCAAAGGTATGGAGCTTCTTCAGTGGGCTGGTTGACCAAAAAACCAAGGTTCCCTCAGCTCCTAGGGTAAGTGCGTGAGCTCCATTGACGCTGGTACAGAGTGCGGTGATCCCCTCCGGGTGGCCTGTCTGGCGTGCCTGGGGAGCGAGTGGATCAAGAGACCACATCTGGAGCGAGCCGTCGTCGTTCGCAGCGAGGAATCCGCCCTTGGGCAGGAATGCCAGCGCAATCGGGGTCGGGGAACGGCGCTCCGGGGGGCTGTCCACGGGCGACCCGGAGCCCACGGTAGGCTGGAACCGTAGTCCACTGGAGGGCCCGGGCCCCAGTAGGTGCCCTCCTGGGAGCACCAACCAAGCCGCTGGGCGGTAGCCCACGAGGTCTATGGTGCGCAGCAAGAGGCCCGGGGACCACTCTCGGGGGCGCTGAGTACGTCGGAGCCAGTTGACCTTCCAGGGGTGACCCAAAACCCACTCCTCCGCAGCGAGAGTCACCAGGGAAGAGGTGGCTAGCCCCACTGCACCCTGGAGCAGTGCCAGCGCTCCTCCCCGGGCGATGAGGTGCATATGAGCTTCTAGAAAGGCCGCCCACTCGGAGAGTTCCCCGGAGCCTCTTACCGCCTCTGCGGCCTTCTGCACCTCGGACCGGAGCGCCCCCTCGTCCTCCTCAGGCATCGCCCGGAGCTTCGTGAGAAGGCGGTCGATCTCGGTGGCGATCAGCTTGATTCTCTTGTGCGCTTCGGCGTGCGTACGCGACATGGCGGAGCGGGGAGCAAGCAGGGGCGCGAGCATACTGGCAAGGATTGAGTTCTCTACGCCACCGGTCAACGGATGGTAGGACGAAAATTGTCCGTATATATTCGACAGGGGGCCCTTGATGGCGGGGATCGGTTCTGGCAGATTCTTCGTGTGCGTTGTAGGATTCTAGTTCTGTTGGTGGCAGGGTGCGGGGGGCCGCCCGCGACAACCGCTGCACCTCCCCCGGAAACTAGCTCTGGGCCTGTTGTCCCTGCTTCTGCTAGGGTGGAGACGAACACAGAGACAGGGACGAGGACGGAAACCGCCACAAACCCAAATACGGCTACGAGCATGGCGATGAGCACGAGCACGGGGACAGGTGTTACGGCGCCTGCTGTGTCGAAGGGAACCGTGCTCCTGGACACGAAGCTGCCACCGAAAGTGGTTTCGGTGGGGGGGAGTTATCGCATCGTACTGGAGGATGTGAAGGGGGCGACCCGAGGGGAGTTGGTGAGAGCGGTGGAGGGGGGGAGCAAGGGGGTGGACGGCTGCTTTTCGGAGATCTTCAAGAAGGGTGGGAAGAAGGGGAGGATTGTCTTTGCGGTGGTAGTAGACGGGAAACAGAAGGTGAAGTCGGTGAAGGTGCAGGCGGACGAGCTACAAGACAAAAAGCTGCCCAAGTGCCTGGAAGGGGCCCTGAAGACGATCGATTGGCCTGCGCCGACGGAAAAAGAGGCGACCTTCTTGCTTGCGTGGGATGTGGAAAGCTGAGCGAAGTTCAGCGGGGGCGGAGTATGAAGACGAGCACGGTACTACCGAGGAGGAATAGCGCTAGCAGAACCCAAAGTAGGGGGGAGGAGATCCAAGAGGTCAGTGCCTGCGACTTAGGAGTAGGTGAGGGGGTAGGGAAGGCAAGCTGGCTGCCGGAGAGTCGGTCGTGGCTGCGAGGCAGGAGGGAGACTCGTGCGGCGGCGGGATCCTCCACGAGGAGGTCGAGGATATCGATCAGCTCCCGCATGCTCTGGAAACGGTCCTCCGGTCGCTTGGCGAGGCAGCGAGAAAGGAAGAGGTCAAATTCCGGCGGAAGGGCGGGGTTGATGCTGGTAGCGGGGGTGGGCGTCTCGTGAAGGACGCGATGGACCATCTCCTGGGGGGTGCCCTTGCCGAAAGCGACTCGCCCGGTAGCGCAACGATAGATGATGGCCCCGACCGCGAAAATATCTGCCCGGTGATCGATAGCCACCTTGGGGGTGAGCTGTTCCGGACTCATGTAGTTGGGAGTACCGATGAGCTTCCCCTGGAGGGTGCTTTCTCCGGTTTCGGCCAGCACCTTGACGACGCCGAAGTCGAGGAGCTTCACGAAGATTTTCTCCGGGTTATCTGGATCTGGGCAGAGGAAGACGTTAGGAGGCTTGATATCCCGGTGGATGATCCCCTCGGCGTGGGTGACGGCGAGAGCCTTGCAGAGCTGCCGAGCGATATCGGCAATCTGGGGGAGGGGGAGGACTTTCTGGCGCTTAAGGAGGAGGTCAAGACCCTCTCCCTTGAGGCGCTCCATGATCAAGTAGGGGACACCGTCGCTGAGAACACCATACTCAAGGACGCGGGTGATATGGCGCGACATGTCTCCGAGGGATTCCATGACGCGGGCCTCCCGATCAAAGCGGACACGGGCATCCTCGTCTTGGAGGATGTTCTCGTGGAGAACCTTGATGGCAACATTTTGTCCGGTGGAGACATGAGTAGCAGACCAGACCTGGCCCATGCCTCCGTAGCCGATGATCTCTTCGAGACGGTAGCGGTTGTCAAAGAGAAGACCTGCAGCCAGGCCGGCAGAGGAGGCAGGGATGGGTTTCATTTCAGGAGTGGCGAAGGCAGCATGAACGAAATCGGTGTCCTTGGCTAGCCTGCGCTAGATTGTTGCTGCGATGGATCAAAACGAGGCCAAGAGGCTCGCGGCGAAGGCTGCGCTAGACTACCTACCGGAGCGGGGAGTGATAGGACTCGGGACCGGGTCAACCGCGCGGATGTTCATTGAGGAAGTGGGTGCATTGGTGAAGCAAGGCAGAGGGTTTTTGGGGGTGCCAACCTCCACAGCTAGCCGCCAGCAGGCAGAGGCACTGGGAATCCCTCTGGCAAGCGATGATGGGCCTTGGTCGGTGGACGTATGCGTGGACGGCGCAGATGAGGTGGATGAGCACCTGAACCTGATCAAGGGAGGAGGTGGTGCACTCACTCGGGAGAAGATCGTCAACCAGGCGTCGAAGCTGAAAGTGATCGTCGTCGATAGCTCCAAGATGTCACGGCGCCTGGGAGAGAAGTGGGCGGTTCCGGTGGAGGTATTGCGCTTCGGGCATGCATCGACTGCAGCGGCACTGCGGAGTTTGGGGGAGCCAAGGCTTCGGATGCAGGGCAAGGAGCCCTTCGTGACTGATGCAGGGGGATACATCTACGATCTAGTGTGTGGTGTCATAGAAAATCCTGCTGAGTTGGAGCGGGAACTGGATCAGATCCCCGGAGTGGTTGAAACTGGCCTGTTTATTGGGCGGACTTCGGTGCTTCTTCTGGCTGATGCTGGGGGGATTACTCGGCTCAGCCGGGGATAAGGTATCTGCATGGGGTATGACGTCAGCTTTCATCCAGTCCCGTTGGAGCTCGTCGAAGAGCGGATCATTCCTTACCTTCTCGGAGAGGGGATCCTCGACGATCTGCTTCAGGTAGCGATCCAGAGGATGCGGGGCCGGGCCCGGGCCAAGGCCTGGGCGCAAGCGGTGCGGCGCCTGGAGCCGCTGCCTCGCCGCTTTGATCCCATGTGGCATCTCTGGGGGCGCCCCTTCTTCCTCGTCGTCGATGACACGGACGAGGCACTCGACACCTACGAGCAATATCTACGGGCGACTCCTGAGCAGGTTGATGCCCTCGCTGCCGAGCAGCTCCATGCCCTTGCACCTGGGTTGACTGATAGCGTGAGGGCTCGTCTGGAGGTGACCCCGCTTGCCGAAAAGAGGCTCCGCCACGAGCTGATTTGGCGCCTGGATATCCTCCGGCAGGCGGTCGCTTCGGTTCGTCAGGGGCAATCGCAGATCGAGGTTGGAGGGCGCCTTTATGATCCATCTGTTCTGCTGCGGCGGGAAGTTCCTTTCGCCGTGCTTGCCTTCGTGTCTGCGCTCTACCCTGGGTGGATGTCTCAGAGTTCCTTTTGGCCTTCGGGACTTCTCGACGAGGTTCCCCTGCCTACACGCCCCTTCTTGGACCGACCCACCGCGCTCCTGGGCAAGCTTCCTGCGCTCCTTCCCTCCCAAGGGTGGTTTCTCTATCCTACCCTTGTCGAGAACTTCATGGTGGGGGGGTTTACCTCGCCCAGTTATACCGGCCCGCTCCGGAGGTATCTAGCAGAACATCAGGGGGCTCTTTGCACAGCTCAGCCGGAGGCGAGACGGAATGAGCTTCTGAGGGAACTGCGTAAGATGGATGAATCTCTCGCTCTAGCCCACCGCAAGGGGTGGGGTTTTGCTGAAGCTACGGAGATTTACAGCGTAGTCCAGGGGCAGCTTAACTGAACTGCTTAACTGAACTCAATGAGTGACCGGGCGCCCCCAGATCCTTGTCTTTCCTGGTCTGCGCCGTGCTCCCTCCTTAGGGGTTCTCTTGCTCCGGGGACGGCGTGGGGTTGGGGTGTTGCTTGCGGAATAGGAGCTGGCTCCCGTCGAGCCGGTGGCTCTGGAGCAGGCTCTGCACTGAAGCCAACCTGCAGCGCTCTTCTGCTGGCCTCTCACCAACGGCGGTGGTGGTGGGCTAGCTCCTCGGAGGTGTGGCTCTGAGCATCGCCGCTGTGGTGGTCCAGGGCGACGTGTGATCGGGCTTGGGGCGAGGACCGGGGGGCATAATAGAGGGCTAAGGTGAAGCAAACAGATGATCCGGGTGCGATCCTCTGGAAACAGTAGGAGGATATGGCAGAGGTTGGTGTTGTCGGAGTATATTGGCAGCCCGTATGGAGCTTTCTCCGCAAGCCATCGTGGCAGGTCGTTACCGGGCCGAGCAGCGCCTTGGTGCGGGGGCGATGGGAGAGGTCTGGGCCGGGACCAACCTGGTAGTTGGGGTCAAGGTTGCCATCAAGCGACTACTTCCTGCCGGGACGCACCATCACGAGTCGTTGGCGCGTTTCAAGCGAGAGGCGCAGCTCCTTGGTCGTGTCAACAGCGAGTTCGTGGCGAGGGTTGTCGACTTCGTGGAGGATCCTCAGTACGGCTTGGTTTTGATCATGGAGCTGGTCGAAGGGCCATCGCTCCACACCCTCCTCAACCAGAGAAAATTCACCATTGAGGAGGCCATCGACCTGGGCTGTGACATCCTTTCTGGTCTCTGCGACCTTCACGAGGCGCAGATCGTCCACCGAGATCTCAAGCCAAGCAACATCATCATAGAACAGCGCTCTCGGGGGCGGCAGCGAGCCCGCATCGTCGATTTCGGTATGAGCCGGATCATCCAAAACTCCGGAGACGATGAGGAGGAGATGACCGGTATCACTCGGGCGGACGTCGCCCTTGGAACACTGGAGTACATGGCCCCCGAGCAGATGCTCAACTCTCGCGCGGTTACAGGTGCTGCGGATATCTATGCGGCCGGGGTGATCCTCTACCGCGCCGTTGCTGGTCACCACGCCTATCGCTCAGACTCGGACGGCGGGCTAGTCCGCGCTAAGCTCACTCAGGATGCTCCGCCCCTCCCCTCGGGGCGTAACGACCCCACGGCTCGCGCCTTCGAGGCGATCGTTGCCAAGGCGCTCCAGCGCAACCGCCAGGATCGCTACGCCACGGCTAGTGATATGCTCCGTGACCTTGAGCAACTCCGAGCGCCGAGTTCTGGGGTAGGAGCCTCTCACGAGCCATCCATTAGCGTCGAATTCAGCCGTTCCTTTCCGATTGCAGAGGAGGGAACCCCGGCTGGGAGTGCTGTCTACTCCCCCGCCTCCCGCTTGGCCCACCACCCCGTGACCACTGACTTTACTGAGGAAAGCCAGCTGATGCCTATCCCGCTGGCCCGCCCCCCCTCCCGCTCCGCCACACCTACTCCCCCTCCCCCTGACACGTCCCGGGGGCTTGGCCTCATCTTTGCGGCAGTTGTGGGTGGTATCTTCATCGGGGCGCTCGCCATGTATGCAAGCAAGTTTCTTGTTGCCCCAACCACCCCGACGCCGTCCGTGTCTTCCCGTGCTCCTTAATTCAGAAGAGGTAGGTCAACCAGGCACCGCTAGAGACGAAGGCGAAGGCGTAGCGTTGGCGGGATTCTGCTGCGACCTTGGTGGTCAGTGCCGCGAAGCGCAGTCCTAGCTCCCCGCGGCTCTCCCGACCGAAGCGGAAGCCGAAGGGCACCATGGCGCCTTCGAGAAAGGTCGATCTTTCTGCCGGCTTCCACTCTCCTGCGGAGCTCCCGTAGCTGGATGTGCCCAACAACCAGCCGCCTCCTAGGGTCAGCACCGAGAATCCACCGGGAATCGTAGAAAAGATGGCTTGAAGTTGTCCTCCTGCTGGGAAAAGCCAGCCCCGGCTGGACGAAAAGAACCCGCCGACGAGTACGGCGCGTAGCTCCACTGAACCTAGAGAAGTGAGCGGGCTCCCCAGATGAATCCAACCACCAAGCAGGAGAGGAGGGCGTTGGGCCTCGTCTCCCAGGGCATCCAGAGGGAGCCACAACTCGGAGGTCACTCCTGTCAGCACCCGGTGCCCTTGGGGACGCTTGGGGTGCTGCAAGCTCAGGCAGACCCGGGGCGCAGTCTCGCCGGAAGTTGTCCGGGGTGTAGACGGAGTTGGGCTCAGCTCTTGGCCGTCGGCAACCCGAGGTGCCGTCAGCCCAAGCCCCCCTAGGGCCGAGGCCACGAAGGCTGCACGCCGCATGAGGATGGCTTCCCGGTCGCCCCCGCCATTCCCGCTGCGTTCCTGCGATCCCATAGGCTAAGTATGCCTTGGGCCTGCGCTTCGGGGGAGCCTGCGGTACGCTGACTGCCGTGGAGCTACAACCCGGCACGCAGATCGACCGATATATTCTGGAGACGAGGCTTGGAGAGGGAGGTCAGGGGGCCGTGTGGAAGGCAAAAGATCGACTGCAACCAGGTCGCTCTGTTGCCTTGAAGCTGGCACCTATGGGCTCGGATACTGCTCACTTGGAACGAGTTCGGCGCGAGGCGCGGCACTTGGCGCGCCTCAAGCACCCAGGGCTGCCCACTTGCTATGCGCTTTTTGAAGATCTCCACCTTGGCTATCTCGTAGTCGCGATGGAGCTAGTCCAGGGGCCTACCCTTGCAGAGGCTGCATCAGCTCTTGTCGACGCGCAGAAGATCGCTGTGCTTCGCCAGATCGCTACCATCCTGGCCTTTCTTCATGAAAACGGCGTTGTCCATCGGGATCTCAAGCCCGAAAACGTGATTGTTTGCCATGAGTTCTGGAAGGATCCGCTTCATGAAGGGGCCATCAAGCTCATCGATCTCGGTATCTCCGTCAGCAGCGGTAACCCAACGCCGCTTACGGTAGTGGGTCATGTCATTGGAACCACCTCTTTCCTTGCTCCAGAGATCCTCGATCCCCATTATTTCCCTGCACTCCCCGGGACACCGGCGATCGATGTCTTTGCCTTCGGCGTGCTCGGCTGGTTGTTGCTCTTCGGGAGCCACCCTACGGGTCTGAGGGAAGGCTCCCCCCTGGCCTCCTATGCTCTGGCCTATCGGCAAGCCGATACGTCCTCCCTCTGGCCTCCCTCATCACGCTCCGACGACTGGGTTTCCTTGCTCCGACGCTGCCTCGCGGTGCGCCCCAGGGAGCGCTTGGCCTCCGGTACAGACCTACTTGCTGCCCTCCGTGGGGATGCGCCAGATCTCTCCCCTGCTCCTGGCGTGACACGCCTGGAACCTGTTCCAGAGCGGGTTTCCTCACTCCCTGCCACCCGGATCGAGCATGCTCCTGCTTTCTCACCGGCTCCTCCACGGTCCACACCTCTGCCTCATTCTCCACCTCCTCCGGTCCCCTCTACTTCCCTGCCTTCTTCCTCCGCACCTCCTATTGCTGCCACGGTGTTTGCTACCCCTGTCGCCTTTCCTCTGGCAGACCACCATTCTGCTCCGGTTCTTCCTCCCTCGACTGTGCCTTGGGTCGCCTCCTCCAGATCCCAACCTTCGGCTCTCCTTGAGTCTAACACGCTTGTCAAACCAGCTAAGAAACCCTCCCTTGTTCGCTACATCCTGGCTGCCTTCCTGCTCCTTATCGGCGGCAGTCTCGCCCTCCTCCTAACGGTCATCCTGGCTATTCTCTTTGCTCTACGATGAGCCCTCTCCCTTTTCGGCGCATCCAGTGGTCCAATAGAGAACCCAGGAGTGCTTCGGGCAACCCCACAATGGAGAAAGCTCATGCGCGCGCTGTCCCTACGGTGGATGATTCTTTGGCCGCTCTCAATCAGCTTCTTGGCCTGCGGTGATGATCCGGAAGCGACCACACCGCTTGGAGGTACTGCAGGCCAGGGCGGAATCGCTGGTTTCGGGGGCACGGTTGGCAAGGGAGGCTCGGGGGGTTCCTC
>JANWXX010000197.1 GCA_025057345.1 Polyangiaceae bacterium
TCGTACCGAGGGGGATAAGCTAGAGGAGCACCTGAGCGGAGTATCGCGGCTCCACCAGATCGCGATCACAGGACCTCCCTCCCCGCTGCCTCCGTTCCTTGCAGGGGGGCAGTTCCTCCCCAAAGCGCGGAACGTCACCCACCAGGGCAGAGTCGGGCCCCACCGTGGCTTTGGAGCAGCACACTCCAGCTTTGCTTTCTTCGAAGTCTACGAGATCCACAACCGACTCTTCGGGCTAAGCACAGATCTGGATCTGGTGCCCCTGGACCGCCTCTCCCTAGCCTCCCCCTCCAAGATTCACGGGGGCCCCATCGTGGATCTTCCGGCAGGCATCGTCCAGAAAGTGCCTACACCCCGCTTCCATTTCGAGGGGGATAAACTTGTACAGGACGGGATGCTCGAGCCCTACGAGACGGTGACGCTCACCGGCAACAGCAAGAACGATCTCCTAGAGCTCCAGGGCGGGGGTTGGGTCTACGGTAGGGCGCTCTACATGATCCCGAAGCGCACCTCTTGGCCAGGGTTCCTGCGAGACGGGGACGAACGCAAGTGGATCGATGTAAATCTCCGGGAGCAAACCCTGGTCGCCTACGAGGGACACCGGGCAGCCTTTGTCACCCGGGTTTCCACCGGAGTCGGCGGCGAAGGCGACCCGGAAACCACCCACGCCACCATCAAGGGGATATACAAGGTGCAATCCAAGCATGTCACCGCTACGATGAGCGGCGACCGGACAGAAGGAAGCGATTACTCCCTAGCCGATGTGCCCTATGTCCAGTACTTCCACCACGACTACGCACTGCATGCGGCTTACTGGCACGAGAAGTTCGGCACTCCTCGGAGTCATGGCTGTATCAACCTTTCTCCCCTAGATGCTGCATGGCTCTTCGAGTGGACTGACCCTCCCCTTCCCCCAGACTGGCATGGGATCGAGGCCAACGGCGAGGGAACCTTGGTGTTCATCCACTGAACATGACCGGCGGTGGGATGACCGAGCGCATGCGGCTCAACCCCTGGAAGATCCGGTGACACTCAAGGAGTGTCTCCCCTTTCACGCCATCGATGTTGGACACCAGAGAGCTACGCTGGACGAGGCCACGGAAGGAGGCATCCTGGTACTCGACGAGGTAGTGAACATCTCGCCCCTCCTCGGGGAGCGGCCGCCAAGGCTCAGCGCGAACCCGATCCTCCATCAATCTGCGAGCGCATTCCAGGGCAGGCTGTGCTTCGGCAACGGTGAGAGGACGCTGCTCCCGGATGACCAGTTCCCCCCAGCAGAGGCCCCCTCCTGGATCTTTGAGCTTTCCTCGGGAGAGCCGCTTCACGTAAAAGAAGCCCCGTTGCTTTGCTACCTGGACCCCAATAAGTGCCGGAGCAAAAGGTTCATCCTTCTCTTCCAAATAGAGCATCCTAGCCTGCTGGAAATCGCCAGGGGGCTCTCGCTGAAGGGTCCGAGAGAGCATGCCAAAGATTGCTCGCTCATTTCCATACACCTCTCGGGCATCGAAGGACTCATTCCAGCTTGCCTCCCCGAGCCACCAGAGCGCATTGCCAAACCGAAGCGCATCCAACTCGCGACCCTTGATGGCAAGCCAATATCCTTCAAAGTAGAACTGATCTGCCCGGGGGACATAACAGGGCCGCAACGTAGCAACTGGAGGCTCCTTCAACACAGGTTCCGAGGAACTCACAACTCCGCATCCGTTCAGAAGAAACAACCCCAGGAGGCAGAAGAAACGAGCGGACCTCATAGACCCACGAGGATAGACAAACCTAGGTACGAAGCGCCATACTCGGTGACTTCGATGAACCAGAAGGAAGACACCGAGCGCGCTAGGCAAGGTTTCCTCACTTGGATCGACGACGAGCCGGATCGAGAGCTGGAAATCCCCTCAAACCAACCGCAAGAAGCACCTATTCAGGTGCTTTTCTTCGTCGATGACGAGGATGAGGAGGCACCTCCAACCACCTACATCGCCACTGCGGGGCTATGCTCCCGTACTTTTGGCTGGGCTCCAGGGGGGGCCGAGCTGCTCCTGTGCGTAACCGGCGATTACAAACCAGAGGAACTAGAGCCCCTGGGACAGCTTCTGGGGCATCTGGCACTAGCACTGCGGAGCGTTGAGCACGAGCCGGTGCCAGGGCTGGTGCTGGAGGTAGGACCTATCCCCATCTTTGAAGGCATGACCTGCTTGCTGCTTGCCTCGTGGGATCAGGGCGAAGGGGGCCTTTTGGAGACAGATCCGCCGGTGCGGCTCCTCTCGGTGAACCCCCTCTACGAGGAGGAGGCCATGGAGGTGGTGAAGCTCTCGGAAGAAGAGGCACTAGCTTGGTTCGATGAGCATGGGGTTGACGTGGACGACCCGCTCCGAGACTCGGTATTCGCCAGCGAGTTTGCCGCCGCATCCGAGCAGACCCTCGCCGCCCTCAACACCCAGAGTTCCTTCGAGATCGCTGCGGCAATGCAGCGAATGAGCGGTTCCATGGCCTCCTGGCTCTCCGCCGCTGCACCGGGGTTCTTCGAGCAGTTCGCTCCCCCTGGCGATGACGAGTCCAAACCAGGGCGCTGAGCTCACCCGGGGGCATCCGGGTCCGTCGTGGTACCGTCCTGGCAGACCTTACAGGCTTCCCTCACGCGGAGCCGCGCCTCCCGTAGCCGCTTCCTGGCCTCCTCGCACCGTGCCTGCTCCTCCCCCTGGGCCAGCGAGCACACGATCTTCACCGCTCGTTCCATAGACGCTAGGGAGCGGCAGGCCGCATCGCAAGAAGATAGCGCCCCCTGGAGCTGGCGCATCTCGTTCTCTAGGGTGAGCATGGCCCCCAGGATCTGCATCTCTCTCGGCCATGACTCGGGGATCGGCCCTCCGGCGATAGGAGGCGGCGAGGCAAAGGGGGAGGAAACCTCTGAAGGGGCAGCCGGCTGAGTGTGGGCCGCCGGAGGAGGCGCGGGGGGGGGCTCCCCGGCCCCGCTGGCGGAGGGCGTACTAGGAGGCGCCCCTTTGCTGGTGCCACAAGCGAGGAGCACTATGGAAAGGGCGAGGGAGGCACACGGATACCAGGCGTTCATCTCTTTTCTTTCTCCAGCACCCAGCGGAGCACCTGGTCCTGGATCTCGATGGCCTGCTCCGCAGCCTGGATCGCCCGCGCCCGCGCCTGCACCGCAGCCGCCGGGTCCGCGGCGAGGGAGGCGGCTCGCTTCTCCTCAACCACCGCAAGCACCTCGAACAAATGTCCTCGGAAGAAGGAGGTTTCTCGGGCCAGTTCCAGCCCGCGGCGTACGTTCTGCTCCGCCTCGTCCAGCTGCCCAAGACCTGCTTTGAGCTCCGCTAGGCGGGCATAGGTGTCCGCCAGCACCTCGTCGGCCTCCGCACGGCGTCCAGGGGAGGGCCCCGCCACCAGCGATTCCAGCACTGCCACCGCCTGCTCCGGCTCACCTTGTGCTTCCGCCGCATCTGCCTGCCGGTGCGCTGCCCTCGCCTTAGACAGGAACGAAAGCAAGGCCAGGTCCACTGGGCGCACCCCACTGTCGCAGGTGCAAGCCACCTGGCCCTCTCCGAGGCGGGAGGCTACCTCGCAGCCCGCCAGGGAAGCCAGCGCCAGCAGCAAGAGAGCGATAAGGCGCTTCACCGCACCCCCCAGCTTGCAAAGCGGTTCTCCCTCAGCTCGCGGGTGCGTGCTCCGGAGATCCGGTCCATGCGGGCGCTGTGCCCTCCTTGCCTTGGGAACTGCTCGGGAAACAGCTCCTGGGTCGAGCGACTGGCCACCAACGCCACTGGAGCAGGCCGCCGGAAGGTCTGCCCTAGGGCCAACGCGAGGCAGGCCGCTGCCGCTAGCGCCCCTGCCCAAGCCCAGCGCCTCCCCAGGAACGCCAGCACCTGCCCTGACGGCTTTGCCTCCAGGAAGGCCCGCACCAGGATCTCCTCGTGCCGCGCTGGATCTAGGGGAGTCGGATCGTGAGCCGCGCGCAGAGCCTCAATCAGCGGATCGTGGGAGGAAGCCCCATGACCCTCCAAGGCACGAGCCAGGGCTTGGGCTTCAGCAAGCTCATCCGCCGTGGGAGGGGGGTCAAGGTTGTTGTCTACCCCCGAGGAAGTAGGTGGAGGAGGTCGGAGGGTCATGGTTCCTGCTCGTGGGTATCGGGAGAGAGCGCCTTCTTCAGGGCAATGAGGGCGCGATGGAGGATGACATCAAAGGTAGCGGTAGTGACTCCCAGTTCCCGAGCAGCGTCCTCACGGCTCCGTTCTTCAAGGAGACGCAGACGAATGGCCAAGGCGTAGCGGGGGTTGATTCGGGCAAGGGCTTCGGTCACTCGGGCACGGGCCACCTCTGCATCTTGGCGAGCAAGGGTGAGGGCATCCGCTTCCTGATGCTCGCGCTCGGCCTGATCGATCTCCCGGGCGAGATCCTCGGTGTCAAACGGGATCTCCCGGCGACGGGTCCGGAGCTGATCCAGGGCGACGCGAAGGGCAACCACCCGGAGCCAGGGGTAGATGCCGACACTCTGCCAGGTGAAGCGATCCAGCTTCTCGACAACCTTGGTGTAGGTGACCGACAAAGCCTCCTCGGCGGCAGCACGGGAGCCAAGCCGCGGCAGCAGCACGGAGCGGAAGATCACAGGACCATACCGGCGGAGGAGCCGAGCAAGAGCCCGACGATCGCCAGCCTGGGCAAGCTCGACCTCCCGTCGCTCCTCCTCCAGGGCGGAGGCAGACGCCTCGCTGGAAGCTCCCTCCCGAGCAGCGGTCAAGGCAACAGGATCGGCCACAACTGGGAGGCTATCCGGAGCAAGGCGGGAGGGACACGCCTTCGTGAGAAGAGCAGCCAGATCCCCGCGGGGCAGCGGGGAAACCGAGGCAGTGTACCAGGGGAGGGCCAACGAGGCGGTCACGGGGGGACAACGGTCCTCTCCTCCGAGAGCTTACGGTCCGTCGGAGGGGCCCTCGTCAGGGGGGGCATCTTAGGCTAGGTTCCGCGCCGATGTCGTCCCAGCTCTGGGCCCCCTGGAGAATCGAGTACATCCTGAAGCCTCGTGCGCAGGGGAGTTGTATCTTCTGTGACTATGCTGGGCACGGCCCAGAGCAGGCGCAGGAAGACCTGGTGCTTTACCAGGGAGAACAGGCCTACGTAGTGCTCAACCGGTACCCCTTTGCGGCCGGGCACTTGATGGTCATCCCACGACGCCACTGCTCCGACCTGACCCAGCTGACCCCAGAGGAACACGATGCCATCTTCCGACTGGTGACGCAGAGCTGCGAGCGGCTACGGAAGGCCGTACGCGCAGAAGGGCTCAACGTGGGCATCAACCTGGGCGCCGCAGCCGGCGCAGGGATCGCCGAGCACCTCCACGTGCACATCGTTCCCCGGTGGTCTGGCGACACCAACTTCCTGCCTGTGCTCACCGACGTTCGTGTGATGCCCCAGGCCCTGGAGGCTACCTGGCGCCACCTTTCCCCTTTCTTCACCGACCTGCCCGGCCGCCCTGTCCCCTCCCATGACCCCTAACCCTCCCACCCTGGGCCCACGCAGGCCCCGCCTGCTCCACCTCTTCCTGTTCCATGGCATCTGGCTCTCCGCTGCCGTTGCCCTGATCCTGGCAAGTCGGGAGGTCATCCTCCCCTTTGTGCTAGCACTGGTGGTCGCCTACGTCTTCACCCCGGTGGTAGCTCGACTGGAGCGGGCCCGTATCCCTCGGTGGGCCGCGATCCTGCTCACCTATGGGGTCGCCCTCGGCTCCCTCTATGCCTCCATCCGGGTGACTGCCCCGACCCTCACCCGGGAAACCCTCCGGCTACGCGCAGAGATCCCCGCCCTTGCCGAGTGGCTACGAACAGACCTCATCCCCCAAGTAGAGCAACGTTTCCGTCAGATTGGTGTCGAAATTGACCTGGATAAGGAATCCTCTCTTTCGCTGGAGCCCCCTACCGCCTCCTCCCCTCCTCGCCTCTCGTTCCTCCAGCGAGCCACGCTGAAGGCTCTCGACTACAGCAAGAGCCACACCGTCGAGCTGCTAGGCGTTGGCAGAGCCGTGCTTGCTGCGATTAGTCGGGGCATCTTCGTCTTCTTCCTTACCCTGATGCTCGCGGCCTACCTTATGCTCACCCGGGAGCGCATCATCGGCTTCTTCCGTAACCTCTTTCTTCCTCCCTACCGCGCTGCCTTCGACCGGTTCCTGGAGCGAGCCGACCGTGGCCTCTCGGGTGTGGTCCGTGGTCAGCTGTTGATCTGCCTGGTCAACGGAATTCTCTCCGGTATCGGCTTCTGGGCACTTGGGCTCAAGTACTGGTTCCTTTTCTCGGTGATCGCTGGCGCCATGAGCATCATCCCGATCTTCGGTGCCATTCTGTCCAGCATCCCGGCGGTCGCCATCGCCCTCACCCAGTCCCTCGGCCTTGCCCTCGGCGTCCTCGCCTGGATCGTCACCATTCACCAGATCGAGGCCAACTTCCTCAACCCCAAGATCATTGGCGACGCCGCCAAGATCCACCCGGTCCTCGTGGTCTTTTCTCTGGTGGTCGGTGAACACCTTTTCCACCTCCCCGGTGCCCTCCTCGCCGTCCCCTGTCTCTCCCTCGCCCAGAGTCTCTTCCTTCACTTCCGCGATGTCATCTACGGCTCGACCCAGGACGAAGAACCAGAGCCCTCCTCACCCTCTCCTTGACGGGCATCTCCCCAGTGCGTTGCCATGACCTCACCATGCACATCGTCATCACCGGAGCCAGCCGAGGCATCGGGCTGGAATTCGTCCGCCGCTACCAGGAGCAAGGTCACCATGTGGAAGCCGCTGTCCGCGACCCCGCTCGCTCCCCAGAGCTTGCCGCTCTCGCCGCATCCTCTTCAGGAAAAACCCGCATTCATCCCTGCGACGTAACAAGCGACCAAGACGCTCGTACCCTTGCCGCATCCCTCGGGGATGTCCCCGTCGACCTCCTGATCAACAACGCCGGCATCCTAGGCAAGATGCAGGCCCTCGATCAGCTCGACTACGCAGACATCCTCCGCACCCTCGACACCAACGCCCTCGGCCCTCTCCGCGTCACCGTAGCCCTGCTCCCTCACCTCCGCCGCGGGTCCACCCGCAAGATCGTCCATATTTCCAGCGGCATGGGATCCATCTCCGACAATACCAGCGGCGGAGCCTACGGCTACCGCATGTCCAAAGCCGCCCTCAACATGGCCGCCCGCTCCATGGCCAACGACCTCCGCAGCGAAGGCTTTGTGGTCGTCACTATGAACCCCGGGTGGGTTAAGACAGACATGGGCGGCCCCGATGCCCCGGAAACCGTGGAGAACTCCGTGCGCCTGATGATGGAGCGCATTGAGCAGCTCCGCCCAGAGCAGTCCGGAACATTCCTGGATTACCGGGGGCACACCTGGGATTGGTAACCTCACCCCCAACCCCTCTCCCTGAAGGGTCTCACAGTGAGTGGCTTCTTGTAGGAAAATTCTGCTGGTTAGGGCGAAATCGGTCCAGACCTCGGCCTACGAACACTCGGCTGTGGCGGGTTGTTCTGGGCAGGTTCGCTCAAAAACCCAAGAAGGAGCGGGCGAAGAGGTAGGCCATAAGACAAAGGTTACACCCAAAGAGCCGGACGCCCAGCATCTCCTTCCCATGCACAGATCCTTCCTATATGCACAATTTCCCTACAAGAAGCCATCAACCGTGAGCTGAAGGGTAGAGGGGGAAGCTTTACGAATAGTCCACACAGGAGAGGGGAGAGGGTTAATCCCCCTCGGGCCAGGTGCGGTGCTGCTTGAGGTGAATGCGTAGCCCTCGGAGCGCGGTAACTCCTCGGCGGCACGGCGTTGCTCTTCAGCAGCGCGACACTGAGCTCGCTCTCGTTCCGCTTGCTCCTCGGCGGCACGTCGTTGTTCCTCCGCAGCGAGACGCTCGGCTCGCTCTCGTTCCGCTTCCTCCTCCGCTGCTCGCCGCTGCTCCTCGGCAGCGAGACGCTCGGCTCGCTCCCGTTCCGCTTGCTCGGCAGCCCAACGCTCCCGCTCCTCCGCCGCTCGCCGTTGTTCCTCGGCAGCGAGACGCTCGGCTCGCTCCCGTTCCGTTTGCTCCTCGGCAGCACGTCGTTGCTCCTCCGCAGCGTGCTCTCGTTCTTCCGCCTTCCGACGAGAGGCTCGCTCCTTCTCTTCTCCCTCCTGGTAACTCCTCACCAGCAACGTTCCCTGCCGGTCCCTCGCCACCCGCAGCTGCTCCTCCTTCACCAAGAACCACGCCCCCACGCTCTCGCTCCACACGGGACCTTCCCCTGCGTACATCCGCTTTAGCTTCCCTCCCGACACCTTCCGGTACAACTGCAGCAGGTACGGCTCCGAGGCGGGGCTCCTCCCCTCCAACACCAGCGGGTCAAATAGCAACAACTCGTCCACCCCCAGCATCGCGTACTTCGCTGGGGCCTGTTCGTAATCCTTGCTCCAGTTCGATGCCGATACCACCTCCACCACGAACACCGGCACCGGCGTCTCAGCTCGGTAGGCGTGCCATCGATCGGCACTCGGATCC
>JANWXX010000198.1 GCA_025057345.1 Polyangiaceae bacterium
CAACGTCTTTGTCGATGGGAGTACAGCAGGAGATTACAAACTTACCCTGGAGCTTACCCAGAGCTTCTGCGGAGACGGCAAGTGGACACCACCAGAGCAATGCGATGATGGAAACAACATAAGCGGCGATGGCTGCTCGACCCAGTGCAAAGTAGAGCAAGATCCCCCCGACACCACCTGCCCTGGAGTGGGGGTTTTCGTATCGAGCGAGCCATTGCTGCTCTCCGGAAGCACCGAGCCTTATGGCGATTTCGAAAAGCATCTGACCTGCGGGGGAGCAGGGGCACCAGATCGAGTATTCCGTGTGATCCCGAAACTGAGCGGAACGCTCCGAGCGCAGATCACCTCCACCAGCTTCGATCTGCTGCTCTACGCACGAAAGGGGGCTTGCTCGGGAGTGTCGGCGAAGAACTTGGGATGCGACAACAAGATGATCAACAGCCCGGAGATCCTGCTGGATCTCCCGGTGAGTGAGGACGAGCCGGTGTGGCTGGTGGTCGATGGGTTCTCACAGGAGGAAAAGGGTGTATTTGCCCTTTCACTCCGCATCTTTTGAGGCTCAGTAGCAGCTCAGTGCTGGCGGGTTCTTGGGGCCCTGGAGGGTAGTAGTGAGGCGATCGACCACGGCGAGGAAGGAGACACTGGACGCGCTCTTGTCGACAGCAGAGATACGAGCCACTTGCTTGATGGAGGCAAATTTCACCGGGTAGTCTTGGACAATGAGTGTACTCGACAGAAGCATGCGGGGGCAGTTGCCTATGCCGCTGTCATCGTCACAAACACCGCAAAGACCCTTCTCGGTGCAGCTCCCGCAGCCGAGCTTGTTGCCAGGACAGAGGGAGGGTGGGTCGGCATCCAGATTCTTGATAACCGAGGAGAGCTTGTTGCAAGGGGCAATTTGACCGTTCTTATCGGTGATGTCGACGGTGTCGGTAGCCTGGTCGTAGTCGCCGGTGTGGACCGAAGCGAGGAGGTCTCGGTTGCAGGTGCCCACCTTGTCGGTAAACACATCCATCCAGGAGTACTGGCCATTGTCGAGGTTGAAGCGGAACTGAGCAACGCCGCCCGCGTTTTGGATGGTGCCAGCCACCAGGAAAGATTGACACTCCACTGGAATCTCGTGGAGGGTATCTGCCCCCTGCTTGAGCACAGAGCCATTGTTGTCGGTCACGAGGGTGAAACGGCAATTGTCCGTGATCTTGCACTTCGAACAACCGTCGCTGGAAAACGGATTGCCGTCGTCGCACTCCTCCTCGCCCTCACGCTTGCCGTTGCCGCATGCATTCTTGGGCGGATCCTTGGTGAACGAGGTGGTATTGTCGACGGTGAAGGGGCGGAAGCACATGCCGTAGATCGAGTTGGGCTGTTCGGAAGTAAAGGGACCCCCAAGGCTGTAGACGGTTTCATCAAGGCAGACCATCTCCATTCCATTGGGAGCGACCGGGCAGGTGCGCTTCCCGTCCGCATCCTTGGGGCCACAGGGGATGCTGCACCACTTCATGCTTGGTTTGTTGCCGATGGTTCCGTCACGGCAGAGGCTACCGGGGCCGCAGTCTTCGTCGATCCGGCAGGGATCGCAACCGCTGGGGGTGCCCTTGGCATGACAGTAGCCCACATCGGGCCGACAGGCGAAGACCCCTCCGCCAGTATCCACGCACTCAGCCCCGATGATGCAGGAATTTTTCGCCGGATTGCAGGGGTAGGAGCAGAACTTCTCCCCGTCCTTGTCGGGAACACAGATGCCACCGCTCAAGTAACTACAATCCAAGTCGTTCTCACAGGGGGAACAGAACTCGCGCTGAAGACAGATCCTGGTGGGATTCTCGTAATCGATGTTTCCCTTGGTGTCCTTTGGAGTGGAGAGGGCACCACACCAGTATCCAGAAGGACACTCGGCGTCGGAGTTGCAGCCGCCGGGCTTGGAACAGTAGGCGTCGGCATCGCCAACAGCCCCCACGCAGCGGAAGCCACTCTCCTTGTCGCAGATCTCAGGCTTGGAGCAGAAGGTGCCGAACTGCCCTGGTCCGCTCTCCAACGTCGATTTCACGCATACCCCCCGGTAGGAGCCGTTACCGCTGATCCCTCGGCACTCAAAGCCCGGAGCACAGCCAGTCAGGCTATTGCAGCCGTAGCGGCAGAATCCTTCCTCACAAACCAGATCGCTCGCGTTGCAGGGGCGAGTGGCATCGCAGGGCTCCCCGGGAGCTGCTTGACTTGTCTGGCAGCTCCCTTGGAAGCACACCAGCCCTTCCACGCATTGATCCCCAGAGCACGGGGCGCCGCCTGGCACCCGACACTTGCCGCCGGAGCAGACCAGTCCACCCGCTAGATCGCAGTCGTTCGGCTGCTGACACTCGTCGTTGAGGTTCCCGGGAGGTAGACCTAGTAGGGACCGGGGAGCGCATACCTGGACGGATTCCTGTTTCATCGTAGTCGCAGCCGTACAGAGCTGGCCCGAGGCACACCCCTCATGGCCTGTGCAGACAGCAAAGCAAGCCCCCTCAGGGCTCTGCGGCGGAGCCATCACGCACTTAAGGTTGGGGTCACCCTTGCAGTCGAGCTGCTCATCACAGAGCGCATAGCATCTGCCATCGCGACGGATAGAGCCCGCCGGACATGAAGCCTCCTCGTCATCCTCGTCATTACTGCACCCCACCAACGGGAGGCCAAGGATACCCAGAGTCACAACCAGCAGCGGGGCTTGGAGGAGCAGGGAAAAGCGACGCAACGCCATAGAGATGTCCTTGTGAGCGACGATCAGGCGCAGGCGTTCACGGCACGCAAACCCTGGCTTGACCGGAGAAGAACGTTGTATAAGCTCGATGGTTACCGTCCAGCAACACGGTTTCGCTCCCTTTTCCCGTCAAGAGCCCTACCATGCGCCTCCACCGTTTTTTTCCGCTCCTGCTCTCTGCCCTTTGGCTCGGTTGCAGCTCCGACCCCGCTGCACCGGAGGTACTCCGTGCCGGCAACAGCGCAGGCTCCGGTGGCACTTCGAACACGGGCAGCTCCGGCTTGGGAGGTACAAGCGGTGCCGGTGGTACGATCGACCCCGGAGGAAAGGGTGAAGAAGCTCCTTACCCATCCGGTCCCTTTGGCCTGGAGGTGGGCGATATCGTGCAGAACTTCAAGTTCACTGGCCTTCGTAACCCAGCCGCTGTGAACTTCTCGACCGCAGTCACGGAAACCATTGCCCTGAGCGACTACTACAATCCGAACAGTGACCCGACCAAACCCCGCTTCCTGGTGGTTACTTCCTCGGCACGCTGGTGCACCTTCTGCAAGCAGGAGGCGGTTGCCAGCATGAAACCTGACCACTACCCCTACTGGAAGGAAAAGGGGGTCGAGTTTCTGGTAACGCTCTTTGACAACGAGACTCCGGGAGAACCCGCCACCTTTAAGGATCTAGAGATTTGGACCAAAACTTACAAGATTACCTACCCTTCGGCGCTGGATCCGAACCCTCCCAAGCTGGGCGTGTTCTTCAACCTCGATGCAGCCCCCTTCAACATGATCCTCGACCTCAAGGATATGAAGATTCTGTTCAAGGGGGAGGGGCTCCTCGACCTAAGCAGCAAGAACCCCACACTGGTCAAGGCAACCGGGGGCTGAACCCTTGCGACTCGTCCCTCGTTTCCTCGCCCTGGCGCTGGCTGCGGCGACCCTCTCCTGTGCCCCCTCTAGTAACCTGGCTACCGCGGCCTCCGTCGATTCAGCTCCCGATTTCACCATTGACTTGACCACCGGCGAAACCTTCCGCCTGCGAGACCACTTGGGGAAGAAGGTCATCGTCATCGACTTCTGGACAACCTTCTGCAACCCCTGCGTCGGCTCGCTAACCCACCTTAACGCCCTTTACAAGAAGCACAAAGACAACGGTTTGGTGGTGCTCGCTATCTCCATGGACCCCCCAGATACTGCGGGGAATGTCATCCCCTTCCTCCGATCCCGGGGTTTGGAGATCCCTGCAGCCCATGACATCAACAGTACGGTCACCAACCTCTACAACAAGAAATCCACCGCTCCCTTCCAAGTGCTGATTGGCCGCGACGGACGCATCCTCAAACAGCGAGAGTCCTACCAGCCAGCAGACGATGCTGCCATCCAGCAGGACATTGAAACTGCCCTTGCCGCCCGGTGAAGTCTCTTGTACCCCACCCGCGGTCCGCCCTAGAAGGGTCGGTCATGGTCGGTTCTCTCCTCCGGCGCACGCGGTCTGTCCGCGGCGGATTCGTGGTGTTCTGCTTGGTAGCGCCGACCTGGGCCCAAGAGTTCGGGGGGTTTCGCTTTCTGATCACCGAGACAAGCATCATCAATTACCGCATCGACAACCGGGATGCAGACCTGGTCAACGACAACTACGGCGAGTGGCTCAACCGCCTCAACCTCCAGGCGAGCCGGGGCCAGTTTACCGCACAGCTCCGCCTAGACAGCGCCCTGTACTTCCTGAAGCCCAACCCTAACATCCTTGCCCGCAAGCAGGCGGACGCTCAACCGGAAGCCATCGCCGAGCGTGCAACCATCGACGGAGTCAGCTTGGAGGAGGCCCGCGCCGCGTTCCTTGCGCAGCAAACCTTGGCCTTCGGGCGCAACCTTTCCACCCGCTACAACAATACTTTCTTCCCCTCCAAGCTTGCGGTTACCTACGCCCGCCAGGGGCTCGAAGTCACGCTAGGAGATTTCTACATCCAGTTCGGTCGGGGCATGGTGTTGGCGCTCCGCAAGGCGGACGAGCTGGCGACGGACACTACCCTGCGAGGGGCAAAGCTGGATTACCGACCCGACCTAGGGCAAATGCGCCTCAACGTCGTGTTGCTAGCGGGCTACACCAATCCGCTGCGGGTCGATGAGGTTTCCGGCCGCCAGCTTACTCAGCGGGATTCCGGGCTGGAAGGAGTGGTGTTTCCCCTAGCGCCGGCCCCTCGTTCCACCTTTTACCTCCCCGATGCACGCCCCAGCTTTGCGACGGATCGCATTCTGGGGGGTCGTATCGAGCACGGGGTTCGGGAAGTACAGGTGTCGCTCCAGAGTGCCTACCTGACCCGGACGAACGACTTCTACGAACGCTTGGACTTGAATGCGCCGACCCGCAGCGTGCGGGAGGTCATCAACAGCAGTGTGGGAATCAACATCCCCAATCTGGCAGACCATGGGAGCTTCTACGCCGAGGGAGCGCTGCAGAAGCTGGAAGACCCCTACCTAGCGGCGGGAACTTCCCCGGAGTTCCAGCGGGAGCAAAGAGCCTTCGTGGGGCGCCTTTCCGGCGGCAAGGCGCTCTACGGGTTGCTCACCCTGTTCAAGGGCCCCGTCACCGTCAACTTCGAGGGGAAGCACTACGACCGCTTCTACCCAATGATGGCTAGTGTGTCCCAGAACACCGCAGAGTTTCTACCGCTGCAATACAATGGCGTCCCCACCACCGAGCCGATCTGGAGCGACGTCCAATACAATGCCTTCAACGCTTGCGTCACTGGAGGCCGTCTGCGGGCCGATGTGAAGGCGAACCAGAGGCTCCTCGTATTTGCCTCCTTGGGCGGATACGTTTCTTATTCGGAGCGGGTCGCCACCTGTGGCCAACAGCAAGAGACGGATGACGAGGGGAATGTGCTACCGCCCCGTGGTAAATCCACGGAGATTCGTAACGTAATCTGGGATCCGTGGGTCGGCTTTGAGTGGAACGCTGCGGACAATCGCTCTCATATTTATGCCTCCGGAAGCTCACGCTGGGACCACACGAGCGAGCCGGAGATCTATGCCGGCCTTGAGGAACCAACCCGCACGTTTTACCGGGAGTACTATCACATCCGCTACGACGCTGTAGCGAAGGTTTCAGGCCCCTGGAGCCTCCAGACTGCAGGGTTCCACCGTCATCGCTTCAAGCCGGAGCAGAAGTCGACCCCCTGGTTCGAGGGGGAGAACTACCTATCCTTGCTCTATGCCCCCAAACTGACGCTGGCTTTTGGCTACGAGTATACAACCGTTTTTGGCTACCATAAGAACTACTTCAACGGGCAGATTCTCTACCGGCATACCACCGATACGATCCTCCGCCTTTTCGCAGGGCAGTCGCGGCCGGCGCTCCGGTGCGTCTCTGGCGTCTGCCGTCAGTTCCCTGCCTTTGAGGGATTGAAGCTAGAGGCAGTGCTGCGCTTTTAACCTCGCCCAATTGGCGAGGTAATCCCGACCAGGTATTCTGAATGCGCCATGCACCTTGTGTCTCGCTTGTTTGTACCCTGCTCGCTCCTCCTTCTGGCCTGCGGTCGCTCAACCATGGATGGGCCCGAGGAGCTCCCCTCCGTCGTGGATCTCAGCGCTAGCGGTGCCGCAGGTAGCGGAGGGAATGGTAGCCCGTCCAGTGGCCAGGGCGGTACTCTGGTTGGCGGGACTGCTGGCGCGGGGAATACCGGAGGAAGCGCCGGAGCTGGCAACGCTGCAGGCTCTGCCGGAGCTGGTAACCTAGCAGGGCAGGGCGGCTCCGTTGGAGCCGGAGCTGCAGGGTCAGGGGCCGGCGGTGCAGGAACCGGAGGCAGCGGAAACTTTGGAGGAAGCGCTGGGGCTGGTAATGCCGCAGGCTTTGCGGGGAGTGGTGGAGCGATAAGTTGTCCAGGCGGAGTTTTCCTCCCTGATTTCACCTGCCAGAGCTGTGTGGACAGCGCTTGCTGCAACGAGAGCCAGGGTTGCGCTAACAACAAGGAGTGCAACGGTCTGCTCACCTGTCTCCTGGAATGTGGCGAGGATCCAAGCTGCCAGCAGCCGTGCGTCAACCAGTTTCCTGGAGGAATCCCGAGGCTTCAGCTCCTCGGCAATTGCGTCGAATCCTCCTGCTCTTTGGCCTGCACCGGCGCAGGGGGAGCCGGGGGGAGCGGAGGAACGGCAGGGTCCGGGGGGGCAGGGACAGCAGGGAGCGCTGGGGGAGGTTTGGGAGGCGGCGGAACCGGGGGGATTGCAGGCTCTGCAGGAGCTAGCGGTGCAGCCACTTGTCCAGGCTCGCTTCCGTTGCCCATCCCTAATTGCAAGAGCTGCGTAGATGGAGCTTGTTGCGGGGAGAGCCAGGCTTGCAATGCAGACCCCCAGTGCGTCAACCTGCTAAGCTGTATTGTCCAGTGCAACGGTAGCGCTTCCTGCCAACAACAATGTGCTGGCCAATTCCCCGGAGGAATTCCCGAGCTGCAGAAGCTTGGTCAGTGCTTCCAGAACTCTGGTTGCAGCTCTGTGTGCTCCGGAGCCGGAGGTACGGGCGGTAGCGCCGGAGCTGGCGGATCAGGGGGCAGCATGGGGGGCTCCGGGGGGAGCGGCGGTGGGGTGTCCGGCGCGGGCGGTGCAAGTGGTGCAGGCGCTGGCGGGGGGACCGGAGGCGCTGGTGGGAGCGGAGGTATCGCCGGAAATGGGGGAGCAGGAGGGAGCACGGAACTCTGCGGAGATGGGAAGATCGACCCAGGAGAGCAATGCGACGAGGGAGGGAACAATGCGGACACTTCAGCGCTATCTCTCCTCGTGAACGGAGCATGGGTTCCAGTCACTCCCCTGGATTTCACAAGCACTCCGCAGTCCTTCTACAACTATTTTTCGGCGAGCTCCCACACGGGATTTGAGGAGGTAGGGGCCAGCCGAGTCATGCTCCACCGGAACCTCACAACCGGGCAGATGAGCCTGGTTCTCCATCACGGAATCGATCTGGACACCTCAGGACAGCAGCAACCCACCGGTAAGGTCGACATGAAGATCAGCGGTCCTGTGGGCATGTTTGTGATCTTCGCGGACGACAACCAGCAGGAACTCTCCATGGTCGGGTCAGGCTCTGCCCTCGGCAGCTGGACCTTCACCAACAACACCGACGGAGGCATCTTGGGAGGCTTCCCTCTGCCAGGAGACTGGACCTTGCACATTTCCCCCTCCTTCCAGCAAGGCATCCAGAGCTGGGCCTTCGTAGACGGATCGGGGAAGATCCTTGAGTTGGGTACTAATGCGCTCCTTACGCTCCAGTCCCGCTCCAGCACTTCCGTCCTCTGCCGACTGGACTGCACCGTACCAACCTGTGGCGACGGGCGACTTGACGCTGGCGAGCAGTGCGATGACGGGAACTCCTCCGGGGGAGACGGCTGCCGCCCGGACTGCACACTCGGATTGTGAACTGTGCTCGTTGAGCTAGCGCTTGCTGGATGCATTGGTCTGGGAGAAGGCACCTTAGGGGAGAGGAGAGTAGACCTTTCGTGTCCAGTATCATCCCGGGAGGGGTACGGTGAAGGTGGAGAGCCAGCGGGCGTGAGGCTCCCCAAGACCTGCCTGTTGTGCTCGGCTTTGAAGCAGCTGAATGGCCCGTACCTCACGCACCTCATGGTGCCTTGCTGCCTCGGGACACTGCTCGACTACCTCCAGCACTGTCGCCTCGTGAGCTGCCTGCCAGGCGCATCGCTCTGTCGTAGCCAATCCCCAACCGGGAGAGCCGACCCAGATCTCCTCGCCTGCAACGCGCCCACGTACACCCAGCGGCCGGAGCGACGCAAAGGA
>JANWXX010000199.1 GCA_025057345.1 Polyangiaceae bacterium
TGGATCTATTGACGGCACTCACCGGGATCGACGAGCGACGTTTCTGGGAGCGTGGAGTGCAACCGAGCGAGGCAGCCACATGGGCAGCAGAGGCAGCTATCGCAGCGGCAGGAGTAGATCGAGAGCGCATTGGAGCGATCGTCAGCACCTCGGTCTGCAAAGACTACATTGAGCCCTCGGTGGCCTCGTTGGTTCACGGCAACCTGCGGCTTTCCCCGACGTGCTTGAACTTCGATCTAGGCAATGCTTGCCTGGCCTTCCTCAATGGGATGGAAACCCTCGGGATGATGATCGAGCGAGGGGTCATCGACTGGGGGCTGGTGGTGGACGGCGAGGGGAGTCGGCAGGCGGTGGAGGCCACCATTGCCAGGCTCCAGAGTCCCGGGTGTGACGCCCGGGTCTTCCGTGACAACTTCGCCACCTTGACGTTGGGCTCCGGTGCGGCAGCGGCGGTGCTGACGCGCTCAGACCTGGCCCCCCAGGGGCATCGCTTCCTCGGAGGGGTATCTCTTGCCGCTACGGAGCACAGCCGCCTCTGCCTCGGTCAGCCGGAGGAGATGCGAACCGACCCAACGGCGCTCCTAGCAGCGGGGCTTGATCTGGCCCGACGCACTTTCACTCTGGCCACGGAACAGCTTGGCTGGTCTGCTGATGCCATCGACGAGCTCGTGATCCACCAGGTGAGCGCTGCTCACACGGATCGCTTCGTAGACATGCTCGGGGCAGACCCACGCAAGGTGTTCGTGATCTACCCGCACTTCGGCAACATCGGTCCGGCGGCCATCCCGATCACCCTGGGGAAAGCCCGGGACGCGGGGAGGCTGTGCCGCGGGGCTCGGGTCGCCCTCATGGGCATTGGCAGCGGGCTCAACTGCTCCATGATGGAGGTCGTCTGGTGACCGAGGGAAAGAGGGCGTCGGTGACCGCTCACCGGCGGCGCCAACGTAGGCGCCACACCGGAAGCCCATCGGCGTCGGTGCGGTGCTCCCGGTTGCTGCGGGCGCCATAGGGATTGGCTGCCAGCAGAGGTGAGCCTGGCTCATCTCCGGCTGGCTCGAAGTCCGCGTGGGTTGCTACGCCTTGCTGGTACTGGAGGGCACGCCCCTCCACATCGGTCTGGATATAAAGCTCTCCTCCAGGACGCAGCAGCCGTACTATCTCTCGTAGCAGCGTGTCTCCAACCACGAGGCGCTTGGCGTGGCGCTTCTTCCACCAAGGGTCCGGGAAGTGGATGAAGAAGGTCTCTACAGAGCCTGACGGTTCTAGGCGTCGCAGCGCCTCCCGAGCGTCCTCTGCCAGCACCCGGGCCCGTCCACCAAGCCCCCGGGCTCTCAGTCTCTCGTCCACGATCTGCGCCCATTTCCTCCGGATCTCCAGCCCCAACAGGGAGACATCGGGACGGGCCGCAAGGCGTTCGAAGAGGAAAGCACCTCGCCCCGGTCCGATCTCGATCTCTACGAGCCCTCCTTCAGGAAGGATCGTCAGAATCGGAATCCCATCGCCTTCCGGGAGGCGAGGGGCGTTGGCGTAGGGGTTCGCAGCCATGGCTCCAGGAGGGTGGTCCAGGTGCCCCTGCCTCTGCAAGGGAGGAGCCCTCAAGAAAGGAACTCTTGCAGCCCGAGCAGATTCCGTGGCACCCCTGCCCATCCGTGGAGACGACCGAGCCTCCGTTCCGACCTCGCTTCGATTCTTGGCTGAACCGGGCCTTGCCTTACGTGCCGGTGCTGGTCGTGACGCTGTGGCTCGCCCGCACCACCACCCGGAACATCCTAGCCAAAGTCGGTGAACCTGCGGTCCCGCTGGATGATGCCTACATTCACTTCCAGTATGCTAGGGCTCTAGCAGAGGGGCGCTTCTTCGCGTTTCTTCCGGGGGATAGCTACACTTCTGGAGCCACCAGTCTGCTCTGGCCCGCGATGCTGGCCCCCTTCTACCTGGTAGGGTTCCAAGACACAGCAATCATCTGGGCTGCCTGGTTTTGGGGGTGGCTCTTCCTGGCGCTGTTGGCAGTGGAGGTGAAGCGTCTTGCTACACCCTTGATTGGTGAGCTAGGGGCTATCGGCGCCGCAACCATCACCCTGGCTTTCGGTGGGCATACCTGGTTCGCCGCCAGTGGCATGGAGGTCACTCCACTGGCTTACGCCCTAGCCCTCTCGGCGCGCCTAGGAGCCACCTGGGCTGAACGCCCTGAAGCCCGCACTTCTACCCTTCGCGGTCAGCTTCTTGCAGTAGCGACTCTCGGCCCACTCCTGCGTCCCGAGGGGATGCTTGCCTCTGCTCTGGTGTTGGGTGTGCTCGCGCTGTGGCCCTCGGGGAAAGATAACTCACGGCGAGGAAGGATGGCGGAGCGTGCCTGGGCGTTGGCGGCCCTCATTGGTCCGGTTTTCCCTCCCTTGCTCAACCGGCTTCTCACCGGGCATTTCTCTACGACCACCACCCAGGTCAAGTGGATGGGCCTCAACCCCTACTATGGTGGAGCTAACTTCTGGCATAGCACCCGGAACAACCTGGCCACCTTTTTTACCTACTTGCTTGATGGCCGGGAGTGGAGCGCCATCTTTATCCCCGCCGGAGCCTTCCCCGTGGCCATTGGATCCTTCGTGGCGATCCTCTACGCCGGGGCTCGATCCAGACGTTGGCCTCGCGCTATCTTGGTGCTGATTTTGGCAGCGGGGATGGCCCTACCCACCACCTACCTCAGCTTTCTTTGGAACCGCCTCCGCTACCTCTGGCCCTTTGCCTTCGCCTGGTGCATCGGTTTGGCTTGCCTTGCTCGGGCGATTGCGGATCTGGCCGCCTCCATCCGCCCTCGCTACGGGGCGACGGGGGCCATGCTCGCTGGGATAGGTGCGGGGATGCTCGGACACCATCTGCCTTGGACCATCGATGATGTGGCGCAGAGCGCTAGCGCAATCCACCGTCAACAGGTGTACTTGGGGCGTTGGGCTAGGGAGAAGTTGCCTGTAGGTTCCCGCATTGGGGTCAACGATACGGGGGCTATTGCCTACTTCAGTGGGCATCGTGTGTTTGACGTGGTAGGGCTGACAACGCCGGAAGAAGCGCGATACTGGGTGGCTGGAGCCGGGTCACGCTTTGAGCACTACGAGCGGCTGCACCGGCAAAATCCCTCCCGGCTGCCCACCCACTTCATTGTGTACCCGCACTGGATGGCCTGCGATGCGGTGCTAGGGCGTGAGCTTACCCGAGCTACAGTCACCGATCAAAGCATCTTGGGGGGGGTGACGATGATTGCTCATGAGGCGCGTTACGATCGGTTGCATAGTGGCGAGCAACCGGAGCGGTCGGTGCCAGGAAGGCTACTCGACGAGCTAGATGTCTCCGATTTGGAGTCCGAGGAGGCGCACCGCTACGATGTTGCAATTGGCGGGGGTACTGAGCAGGAGAACCTGGTGCGAAGCACCGTCACGGACCTGGGGATTGAGAAGTACGACGGAGGACGGGGCAAGCGAACCCAGGATCGCTTCCGACTCAAGATCCCGGCCGGTAAGGGAACGCTGGTAGCTCGCTGGGGAGCACCGGCAGGGGCTTCGCTTTCGGTGCGGGTCGATGGCCGGGAGGTGGAGCGAGTCGAGATAGAACCGGGAAGTTGGTCTGAGCATGAACTAACGGTAGGGGGCGGGGCAGGGGAAGCGCTTGTGGAGGTGATCCCTACCGATGGTCGAAGCTTCACGAGCATGCATTATTGGGTCTACGAAGCAGGGCCATGAGCGAACATGCTTCGGAAGAACCCCCAATCCGGCTGCGGCCCCTAGGTGCTACGGGGCTGGACGTGGCCGAGCTGGCGTTGGGTACCTGGGGGCTCTCCGGTGATGGTTACGGTCCCGTTTCCAACCGGGATGCAGAGGCCATCATACGCCGCGCCGTAGAGCTAGGTGTGACCCTCTTCGAAACCTCGGATGCCTACGGCAAGGGAGCTACCGAGTCCTTGTTGGGCCGCTTGTTGGAGCCCTATCCTCATACCCAAATTGCCACTCGTCATGGCGTTGATCGATCGGAAAAACCCCCTCGAAAACGCTTCGATCCGGCTTACCTCGAGAAGTGCCTCAACCGCACTCTAGAGCGCCTCCGTCGACCTGTTGTCGACGTTTACCTTCTCCACAATCCTAGGGAGGAAACCTTGCGCAACGGCGAGCTGCGTGCATGGCTTCGGGGGCTCAAAGCCAGTGGCAAGGTCCGGTGCTGGGGTGTTTCTGTGGGGAATGCCGAAGGAGGATACGCGGCCCTCGAAGCGGAGGCTGAAGTCATCGAGCTGGCCTACAATGCCTTCCATTCCGCAGACTTGGCGAACCTGGGGGCTGCGATTGCAGAGGCACGGGCAGGGGTACTCGCCCACTCGGTGCTGGCCTACGGGTTGCTTGCAGGGCTTTGGCCGGTCACCAAGACCTTCCCGGAGGGAGACCACCGCCGTCTCCGTTGGATCGACGCTGAGGAGATCTCCACTCGCATCCGACAGCTGGATGCGCTCCGTACGCTTCAAGTTGGCGATGCGTTCTCACTCCGAGGGGTTGCTGTGCGCTTCGTGCTATCCAACCACTTGGTTTCAGCGGCTGTACTAGGACCTCGTAGCGTACTTCAGCTAGAACAGCTCGTCCGGGAGGCAGGCAAGGGCCCTCCGTACCTTGACGAAGAACGGCTCGCGGCGCTGCCAGTGAAGCTCGCTGAGGTAGGAATCCGAGGATGGTGAACGAAAAGATCCAGCTCCTCTCAGCCCTCATTCCGCTTGCCCAGCGGGCTCGCCAGATCATCCTGGAAGTGTATGCCACAGAGTTTTGCGTCGATGACAAAGGGGGCAATGACCCGGTGACGATCGCCGATCGGCGGGTCAACGCTTTGCTATGCGAGGAGCTAGCAAAGATCACCCCTGGCGTCCCCATTGTGGCGGAGGAGAGCGCCGAGGAGGAGTATGCTGATTACATCAGCGCTTCTGCAGCCTTTTTCGTCGACCCCCTTGACGGAACCCGGGAATTTGTTGCTCGAAACGGCGAATTTGCTGTCATGATCGGATTGGCCGAGGAGGGACGTGCCGTTGCCGGACTCATCCTCGCACCGACCTCCGGTTTGCTCTGGACCGGCGTTGTCGGCCAGGGGGCTGAGGAGCACGCCCCCGACGGGAGTCGCCGCCCGCTGCGCCTCCACGGCGGTCCCTCTTCGCTAGCAGAGGCACGCCTGGTGGTATCCCGCTCCCGACGTTCTCCGGAGCTGCAGGCGTTCCTTGCGCGCAACCCCCCAGGCGAGCTCCAAATCCTAGGGAGTGCCGGGCTCAAGGGGGCTGCGGTGGCCCGGGGGCAGTCAGATCTCTACCTCCAGTTCGGGGGGGCCGGCTCCCTGTGGGATGCCTGTGCTCCGGATGCCATCGTCCGCGCTGCGGGGGGCCTCTATACCCATCTGGACGGAGCTTCGATCAATTATCGCGGAGCTCTTGAAATTGAAGATGGCGTGCTCGTCGCGGCCCCTGGCCTCCACGCCTCCACTCTGGGGCTTCTGCGATAGAACTTTGGAGGTACCTCACCTCGGCTGGCTTCTGCTAGGCCGAACCTCTCCTACCTTCAGACCGTACCCTCCTCATGCCGTGCAAGCGACCCGCTCCGATTCTCTCTGGCGTCCTCCTCGGCGTTGTCCTCCTTGCCTGTGAGCGTCCCGGCGACGACATTGGCCCCGATTTCGAACAAATTCCTTCAGCGCATATACCTATTGCCCTCCCCTCCCAGCTTACCCCCTCTCGTGTGCTAGGGCCGGCACCTGCCAGTGGTTCGGCCGCTACTATGGCCAGCGCTCCGACGCCTGCGATGGCCTCGGCCAGCACCCATGCGGCCGCTGCGACCAGTGCCTCTAGCAGTGCTGCACCTAAGCTTCCTGCCAAGGTGTTCGATTGCGGCGACAAGGGGAAGCCCGACTGCCCCATGCAAAAGTGGATGAAGAGCGTAGCCGGGGGAGCGGTAGCCTCTGGCGACACCGAGCGGTTGGCCCGAGCCTTCCTAGCTATGTCCAAAGCTCCCCCGGGGTTTAGCGATTGGGCTGCAATCTGCGCAGCTGGGGCTGCCAAGGCCCAGGCCGGCGATTTTGATGGCGCCAAGGCCCAATGCAAGGTGTGCCACACCAAGTACCAGGCTCGCTATCACGCTACGATGCGCGATCTAAAGTGGCCTTGACCCCCTCCGATCCCCCTGCGATCTCCCGTGCTAGGGGGGCTCATCCCTTGCTGAAGTCGCCCAGCTTGCCTTTGAGCAAGTCACCAAGGGTAGCCTTGCTGGAGCCAGTAGGCTGCACCTGAGCTGCCTTGAGCACCGAGCGGGCGGTTTCGCCGACGTTGCGAGCGTTCATGATGAGGCGGCGCTCGGTGGTGTCGATGTTGGCAATTTCTGCCTTGAGTTGGTCGCCGATCTTGAGAGATTTGAAAGTTTCCTCGTCAATATCGCTGACGGCGATGAAGGCCTCGACGCCTTCACGGAGCTTGACGAAGCAACCGTAGTCGACCACCGCAATTACCCGGCAGTCGTCGATGACGCGACCCGGGGGGAACTCGGTGAAGATGAAAGGCCAAGGATCGTCGAAGAGCTGCTTGATGCCAAGGCTGACCTTCTTCTCGTCGTGATTGATGGAGAGGATGATCGCCTCCACCTCATCGCCCTTGTGGAACATATCCGACGGGTTTTGCACCTTCACGGTCCAGGAAAGGTCGCTCTTGTGAACCATCCCGTCGACGCCCTCCTCGATCCCGACAAAAACACCGTACTCCGTGAGGCTGCGAACCTTGCCGACGATCCGGTCGCCAGGGGAGTACTTGTCGGTGAAGACGGACCAGGGATCGGGCTCAAGCTGCTTGAGGCCTAGGCTGATACGCTTGGCCTTGGCATCCACCTCAAGGATCTGGCACTCAATTTCCTGCCCTGGCTCCAGAAGCTTGCTGGGGTGCTTGACCTTCTTGGTCCAAGACATTTCGCTAACGTGGATCAGGCCCTCGATCCCTGGCTCCAGCTCAATGAATGCGCCATAGTCGGTGATGGACATCACCTTGCCGCGGACCTTCTTCCCCGGTGGGTAGGCCTCCTCGGCGTGGTTCCATGGATCCTCCTGGGTTTGCTTGAGGCCCAAACTGACGCGCTCCGTCTCCGGGTTATATTTGAGCACCTTGACAGTGACTTCGTCGTTGACTTGGAACACCTCCGAAGGGTGCTGGATACGGCCCCAGCTCATGTCGGTGATGTGGAGCAGGCCGTCGATCCCGCCGAGGTCGACGAAGGCGCCGTATTCGGTGATGTTCTTGATGACGCCTTTGACGACCATCCCCTCCGTGAGGTTCTGTAGCGTCCTGGCCTTCATCTCGTCCCGCTCCTTCTCCAGGAGGACGCGCCGTGAGAGCACAATGTTCCCACGCTTTTTGTTGAACTTGATGACCTTAAACTGGTAGGTCTGCCCGATGAGCTTATCGAGGTTGCGGATAGGACGCAGATCCACCTGGCTCCCGGGGAGAAACGCCTTGACGCCCCCGCGGATGGACACGCTCAGACCACCCTTGACCCGTTGATTGATGGTGCCGTCAATGATCTCGTCACGCTCACAGGCGCTGGAGATCTCGTCCCACACCTTCATCTTGTCGGCCTTCTCCTTGGAGATGGCAACGAGCCCCTCGTCGTTTTCTCGCGACTCGATGTACACATCGACTTTATCGCCAGGCTTGACCGTGACTTGGTTATCCGGCCCTGCGAACTCGCTGATAGGGATGACCCCCTCGCTCTTGCCGCCGATGTCCACCACCACGTTGTCGCGGCCGACGTGCACCACCGTGCCACTGACGATCTCTCCCTCGCGCCCAAGATCTGCCTCGGCCATGCTGGCCTCGAACAGCGCCGCGAATGAGTCCATGTCGCTTCGCTCCGTTACCTGCTCATTACCCATGAAAAAGCCTCGATGAGGTTACTGCCAACTCATACGGTCCAGCCGCCGTACGGTGAGGGTTGTGGCCCCCTGCTCGCCGGCGCACTCACCGGCCCCCTCGACAGGGAGCGGGGTTGTCTCTTTTGAAACCCACGGGCAACCGCGCCCGGGATAGGGGGCTATATACCTACCAGCACCCCTCTCGCTCCGCAAGAACATCCCCGAAGAACCCCTCAAGGAACCCCAGGGAGTGGTAGCAAGAGCGGAACCCCGCCGGGAAGCGTTAGGTTTCCTGGAGGCTGCGCCGGGGGGGCCCCCAGCCCTGCCCGCACCCTTCGCAGCTTCTGTGCCAGCTCCTTCGCGCCTCGGTCCAACCCCTCGTAGGGCCACGGGGTCGTTGCCCGTAGCTTCCCTCCTTCTCGCGTTTCCACTCCGGTTTGGGCTAGCGCCTGCTCCTCCCCAGCAAAGTCCACTACGGAGCCATCTAGCTGCCGCCGCAGCTCCGAGAGCCTCCGCAGGTCGGTGAAGATCCGGTAGAGGGCCGCCTTGCCATCCTCGGGGTTGGTCCCGGATGCCACTTGGATCCGGCTCTCGATCCTGGG
>JANWXX010000019.1 GCA_025057345.1 Polyangiaceae bacterium
CCTTGTCCTTGGATGTGGCCATCGGAGGGTAACAGCCCGATATTCCTCAACATTCCTGGGTGGGTGCGTAACCCCTACTCTCATCTCTCGAACCCTTCAGTGCGACGCGGTCGCTCATCCCCTGATCGATTCGATCACCCCCAAAGCAAGGCCCGGAGCACCAGAGCCCCCCCTGCCAACAGCAGGACGACGTACACCAGTCTCCGAAATGGAAGTTCAGGGAGCCGGTGGTGGAGGTATTCCCCCAACCATAGGCCAAGGACGAGAGAAGGGAGAAGCAGTACCGAATCACTCAGGGTAGCAGCAGAGAGCTGGCCCTGGGCAAGGAAGCTGGATAGCAGCAATGCGTTGAGGAGCACCCAGAGGGCAGCCAGCGTAGCTCGCATGGCTCCACGCTCAGGGACGCGGCGGCTCAGCACATACACGATCATGGGGCCGCCTGAGCCGAAGAGCCCATGAATGATCCCGCCCAGAACCAGCATGACCTGATCCAGCCAGGGATGGGGTGGAGAGCAGATTCGAGGCTTGGTCCCGAGACGGGCCAACTCAGACATCGATAGAAAAACTACAAAGAAACCGAAGAGAATCCGGAGCCAGGGGCCACCCTGAAAACGAGCCAAGAGCATCCCGAGGACAAGGCCGGCCCCAAGAGGAGGCAAGAGGAAGCAGAGCAAGATGCGCTTATGAACCAACTTCCTAGCCCGAAGCAGAAGCACCAAGGAGAGCAAGAGATTCAGGGGGAGGAAGCGAGCCAGCATCGGCTCAATCCCCATCTGATGGGCCCCAAGGGTCACCGTGAGGACAGCAGCGCCGAAACCGACGATGGCCTCGGTGAGGAAAGCCACGAAAACAATCAGGGAAAGGACAAACATCCGGGCAGGCCTGACCTAGCAGACTCCTCGGTCATGATTTTGTCAGGAAGGTCATCTTCCCTGTCCTTTTCGGGGAAATGTTTAGGGTTCTGGTGTAATCGGGGCACGAAAGCCCTGAGGTTCCCCTGTGACCGCCCTGCAAGCTGATGCCCGAGATCTCGCCCAGGAAGTGTTCCTCCTGCTTCAGTCCCTCGACCCTTCCCGGCTCCGGGATGAGTTCCGAGAAAGTGCTCGCCAGCAGGTGGAGCGGCTAGCTAGGGAGGTGCGTCGGTTGGCGAGTGACGAGTCGGGGGCTCCCTTCGCCGGTGTGGCCGCTGTGCTGGAGGAAGCCCCGGAGGCTCCTGGGGATTGGGAAACCTTCCGCAAGCGCCTGTATGTGGCCTACGACGCCCTAGTGGTTTCCCTCCGGCAACAAGCCATCGATCTCCCCACGCTACGCCCGACCAACTACACCCGGAGCTTGTTCCACGTCTGCTCCGCTGTAGGCAGTGCCCTGCTGGTACAGCATGTCCTCTCTCCTCAAGGGATGATCTGGGTCGCCGGTGCCTTCACTTTGGCTGGTTGGACCATGGAGATTTCCCGGCGCCATAGCGCTCTGGTTAACCGGCTGCTCATGGGCATCTTCAAGCACGTTGCCCATGAACATGAGCGCCACCGGATCAATTCCTCCACCTGGTACACCACGGCACTCCTCCTCATCGCCCTTACCATGTCTCCCATGGCCTGTACTGTTGCGTTGCTGGTATTGGGCCTAGGCGACCCCGTCGCGGGGCTCATTGGTCGCCGTTTTGGTCGAGTCCGCCTCGCCAACGGAAAATCTCTGGAAGGTACCCTCGCCTTCGTTGCGGTTGGCGCCCTCGCCGCCGGTGCTGCCCTCGCCCTCTACTACCCCGCCCTTTCCCTGCTCTCCGTGGGCATCCTGGCCCTGACCTCTGCTATCATGGGAGCTTTGGCCGAGCTATTCCTCACCCATATTGACGACAACTTTAGCATTCCTCTGGCTGCTGGAGCTGGCTGTTCCGTGGCCGCCGCACTGCTAGCGATCTCCTGAGTGGCTTCGTGCGGCGCCTCACCCTCTCCCCCGAAGAAGGACGCGCTGCTCTTGGCGCCCTCCGTGCCATCGCCGAGGCAGACCCCCCTGTCACCTCAAGCGAACTCCGTTGGATCGAAGCATCCGCTCTCGCCCTCGGCGTCCCCCCTCCTCATGACGAACGAGCGTGGTCTCCCGAGGAAGCAAGCAGGGTCATCGTAGACCCTGAAGCGCGGATTCGGGTGCTCCAAGTCATGATGCTGACGGCGATGGCAGACGAGAAGATCTCTCCCTCGGAAGCAGCGACGGTACGGCGTTTCGCGGAGGCGTTTCAGGTGGAAGAGCCCCGAGTCACCAGCATGGAACAGGTAGCGGAAGGGAAGATCACCCGAGCCTGGCTTGGGCTGGCACGGAGCGGGTCCGCTCGAAAGGATGTGGAGCGAATTCTGGAGCGGGAAGGGTTTCGTGGGATCTGGCGGGTGGTTGGTCCGTTGCTGGGGCTAAGGAAGGATCTGGAGCAAGCCCGTCGCTTCAACAACCTAGGGAAGCTCCCAACAGGGACGCTGGGGCGAGCCTACTGGGATCTCCTGGTGAGCAACAGACTCCCCTTCCCTGGAGAAGCAGGGGCGGTGCCGGAGAGTGGGCTCTGGCATGATCTCTCCCATGTGCTCGGGGGCTACGGGGTTGATCCGGAGGGGGAGGTGCAGGTGGTGAGTTTCATCGCTGGCTACCGGCAGGAAGATCCGTTCTTTTGGCTGTTCACCATTGCGCTCCAGTTTCACCTCGGGCTGCGCGTCTCGCCCTACTCCCAGGGAGGTCGTGGGTATTTCCGCCCGGATCTGGTCTACCCGGCGCTGGAGCGGGGCATGGGGATGACCACAGACCTATCCCTGGGTTGGGATCCCTGGCCCCACTTCGCCCGTCCCCTCGAAGACGTACGGGCAGAGCTAGGGATCCGCTGACCCCTCCTTGCCCTCTAGGCGCCAGAACCAGGGGAGGTAAACCCGCTCGCGGCCCAGCCCTCCGCCACGCAGGGCCCGAGCAGCGGTGCGGACGGCCTCCTCCACATTACAGCCGAGGTCCACGAGGCGGGTAACGATGGCGGAGAAGGGCTCCTCCTCATGGGCCAAGCGGCACGCGATATGGCGCAGGCCCAACTCTTTGCGCCGGGAATCGTCCAGGAATCCTGCCCGATCTTCGACCTGGAGCGCATGGCCTTCCTCCTGATCTTGTTTGTAGGGATCTTCCGGAGGGTTCCCTCCGCGGTTCCACCAGGGTACGGCATGACCTACAACCTCGTGGAGTGCTATGCGCTGTGCCACCCGGATACTGAGCCGATGCCCCGTCGCCACCAGCAAGGTTCCCCCGCCGAAGGCCGCCAAGGAAGCGAGGGCCTCCCGTGAACACACCCGTATCGGGAGCCTCCGCACTGCCACCTCACTCCGGAGCCGAGAGAGCAGAGATCGCGGGTCACGCTCGTTGTCGGAGAGTATCTGCTCCTCCTCAGAGAGCGACGGAGAAAGTGCAGCCCACGACTCTGCCTGCCGGTCCTCTTCGGGCAAGCAGGAGAAGCGACGCCGGGCCAAGGACAGGAAGGCAGGGGTTCCAACAGCCAAGACGAGGTGGAGCTCCAGAGCCAGGGCACGGGCCCGAGTTGCATTCCGGTGGTCTCGGCAGTCCAGTTTGTCTGCCAGGGCATCGAGGGCCCGGGGGAGTGCTGGATCGAGGGGCAAGGAGCGGTAGACGAAGCGAGGCTCCGCAGGAATACCACGCCGAATCGCGTCGGTGAGGCGAGCCAGCTCGCTAGACCAGTTGATCGGAGTGAGGGCGTGGACCAGCGGAAAAGAGCGGGCAAGGTGGGTCAGATGCTGGTCCAACATCACGACGGCAGAGAGTGCACTTGGTGAGCCACCGTATGCAACGGTGACGGCACCTGAAGTGGGGGATGGAGAGAGCTTCCCCGGGTATCTTGGGGGAGGTAGCCTCCCGGCGCCATGTTCGAGACCCCGCTTCCGCTACCGCTCCCTGCCAATGAACCCGTGTTGAACTACGCTCCTGGTAGCCCAGAGCGCGCCCAGCTTAAGAAGGAGCTGGCGCGGCTGGCGTCGGAGGAGCCGGAGATCGCCCACGTGATCGGAGCACAGGAGGTGCAGGAGGGTGCGCTACGGAACATTGTAGCGCCGCACCAACATGGAAAGGTACTGGCGAGAATCCACGACAGCAGTGAGGAGGTAGCAGGGAGAGCCATTGAAGAGGCGCTGGCGGCTGCACCGGCCTGGGCAGCGATGCGCTTCGAGGAGCGTGCACGGATCTTCCTGAAGGCTGCAGAGCTGCTGGCAGGCCCGTGGAGGGCAACCCTGAACGCGGCGACGATGCTGGGGCAGAGCAAGACGGTATTCCAGGCGGAGATCGACGCAGCCTGCGAGCTAATCGACTTCCTACGGTTCAATGTGGCGTATGCATCGAGGCTGATCGAGCAACCGATCTCGCCGCCAGGTGTTCGGAATACTGTGGAGCTTCGACCGCTGGAGGGGTTTGTGCTGGCGGTGACACCGTTCAACTTCACCGCTATTGCAGGGAACCTACCAACCGCCCCGGCACTCCTGGGGAACGTAGTGGTTTGGAAGCCCGCAGAAACCCAGAGCCTGGCGGCATACCACACGATACGACTGCTCCGGGAGGCGGGACTACCGCCGGGGGTGATCAATGTGGTGTACGGACGGGGAGAGCCGGTGGGAAGGATCTGCCTTGCCCACCCGGCGCTGGCAGGACTTCACTTTACTGGATCCACAGCAACGTTTCAGACCCTTTGGCGAGGCATCGGAGAGAACCTGGGGCGCTATCGGACATACCCAAGGATCGTCGGAGAAACCGGTGGCAAGGATTTCGTATTGGCCCACCCTTCCGCAGATGTAGAGGCATTGGCTGTGGCGCTGGTACGCGGCGCTTATGAGTTCCAGGGGCAAAAGTGCTCGGCAGCATCCCGAGCTTACCTGCCGCGGTCGCTATGGCCTGTGCTGAGAGAACGACTCGTGGGGCACATCAGCGATCTCCGCATGGGCGATGTAACAGATTTTCGGAATTTCCTGGGGGCGGTAATCGACGAACGAGCTTTCCGGCGGCTCTCCGGTTGGCAGCAACGACTAGCAGCGGACGGAGGCTGCGAGATCCTGGCAGGAGGCAAGGCCCGGGGCGAGGAAGGCTACTTCGTCGAACCCACGCTGGTACGAGTGGAAGATCCGAGGCACCCGGTGATGCAGGAGGAACTCTTTGGGCCTATCCTCGCGATCTTTGTTTACGAGGACGAACGGCTCGACGAAGCGCTTTCGCTCTGCGAATCGACAAGCCCCTACGGGCTGACTGGATCGATCTTCTCCCGGGATCGGGCGTTCCTAGCGAGGGCGAGTCGGGTACTGCTCCACGCAGCAGGGAACTTGTATCTCAACGACAAACCGACTGGTGCAGTGGTAGGACAACAGCCTTTCGGTGGAGGACGTGCATCCGGAACGAACGACAAAGCAGGGAGCGCCTTGAACCTATTGCGCTGGGTTTCCCCCCGCAGCATCAAGGAAACCTTCGTACCTCCCACTTCGGTTTCCTACCCCTTCCAGCAGGAGCCCTAACCCTGTGCGCGATATCATTGAGAAAGCGAACATTCTTCACAAGGCACTTCCGTACATCCGAAGGTTCCACGGGCAGACCTTCGTCATCAAGTACGGTGGCCATGCGATGATCGAGCCGACCCTGCGAGATAGCTTCGCCCGAGATATCACCCTGCTAAAGTTCGTCGGGCTCAATCCGGTGGTCGTCCACGGAGGAGGCCCGCAGATCGACGACATGCTTGGTGCGATGGGGGTACAGAGCGAGCGGATCGATGGGCTGCGGGTGACCGACCACCGAACTATGGAGGTTGTGGAGATGGTCCTAGGCGGCAAGCTCAACCAGGAGATCGTCTCGCTTATTTGCAAGCATGGAGGCCGGGCTGTTGGGCTCACCGGCAAGGATGATTCTTTCTTGCGCGGCCGGAAGGTCGCCCAGATGAAGACCAAGAAGGGGAAGCTCGTGGACCCAGGGCGGGTGGGGGAGGTGACGGATATTGAAGGAGTCCAGGATGATCAGGGAAGGTTGATCCCCTCCCTTACCACTGCTACCGCCCACCGACTACGGGAAGAGGAGGTGCCATCCGGCGGGATGATCCCGAAGGTGGCCTGCGCCCTGGAGGCAGTGGCTGGCGGGGTCCGCAAGGCACATATCATCGACGGACGCACCGAGCACGCTGTACTCTTGGAGATTTTTACCGATCAGGGCATTGGTACCGAGTTTACACCTAATAAATTTGGCGTTGCCTCTTGCGACGTTAAGGGCGACAAGCACCCCTTGACGCTTTAAGGGAGTCCAAAGCTTAGGTGGGGGTATAACCATCGGCCATGATCTCCTTGATCGTTGCTCGCCTCCGGAACGCTCTCAAGCTGATCAAGGAAGGCGATCTTGCGAACAGTCGAGTCGAGCTACGACGTGCAAGCCAGGAGGGGATTGATAACCCTGCTCTGGCCCTCGCGGCTGCGTCCCTCCTCTTTACGACACGTAACTACCACGATAGCTTGGCTATGCTGGATCTTGCCTTCTCTCTGGGGGCTGGACCCATTGCCCTTTGGCGCAAATACCAAGAAGCCATGCGCTTGGGCTGGGAGCAGGACGCTCGCATTGCTCTTGAAACCGGTGCTGCCATGGAGCCGAAAGAGCCTCGATGGCGCGCTGCGCTCCTAGCTCTCCACGCTCGTCGTCGGGATCGCAAGGTGGCTTTGCACCATGGAGAAGCACTCCTGGCCATCAAACCGAGGGCGGGCAGCGCACTGATCGAGATGGCCTCCCTCTACGCGGCACAGGGCGATGAGGAGAGTGCCCGCCGCTCCCTCGCCGCGGCCCTAGCCCTACCACTGCGTGACGAGGCTCGCCTTGAGGTTGCCCGGATCTACCGCTCCCTTGGAGCCTTTGCCGAGGCACGGGCCCTCCTTGAGCCGCTAACACAGGGATCTTTCGGGATCGAGGCACGTCTGCTGCTAGCGGAACTGGCCCTTTGGTCTGGCGATCTGGTACAAGCTGAGGCTCTTGCTAGCTCCCTTGATCAGCATGCGGCTCGCCCCCGGATCCTAGGTGCTATCGCAGTGATCCGGGGCCACAGGGATCAAGCGAGATTGCTCCTGGAGGAGGCGCTACGCCTCGATCCGAACGAGTCGGAAGCTCACACTTGGCTTGCCGAATTGCTCCCGGAGCAGGGACGGTACGAGCAGGCTCATCACCAGCTGACCCAAGCTCAGATGACCGCCCGGGGCGCCCTTTTCGTAGGTCATCTCTTGCGCATTCGGATCAACCTCTGCGCAGGTACCTCTCCTCCCTCCCTTGATCTGGCCCAGATTGAGCATTTGTTGCCGACTTTTGCTCATCTCTGCCCTGAGCGACTTCTTGAGCTTCGCAAGGGAGATCTTGAAGCCTGGAGGCAGGCAATTGAGCTTTGTCTGGCCCGTCTTCATGGCAACCGCTCCATCACCCCTACGATCCTTAGGGGCAGTTTCCTTGAAAAACTTCCTGTGGGGCCGGAGCCCCGGGCTGAATCCCGCCGCATCCTGGAGCGAATCCGTGTGGGACGGCGGGAAGACCTGCTCGCAGAGTTCGCGGCACTAGCCGAGCAGTTCCCTCACTCAGGGTTGCCCCATGCCCACCGTGGTGAGTTCTTGCTCTGGCTGGGCGAGGTTTCAGAGGCTCGCCGAGCGTTGGAGCAAGCCATCGACGTAGTCCGTGGCACCCGCTGGGCATACATCGGACTAACGATGTGCGACATCTTGGAAGGCAAGCTTGAGGATGCCCTTGTAACTTCAGCTCGGGGAATCTCCATCATGAACAACACCGAGGGGCCCGCAGTCTACGTTCACCGTGGAGAGGCACTCCGTCGCCTCGGACGCTTGGAGGAGGCCCAGCGAGACCTAGAGCGCTCCGTAGCCATGCATGGCAGTCGTGTCGGTGCCTGGGTCAACCTTGGACTCTTGCGGCTAGCCCAGGGCTCTGTAGAAGGGGCTCGGATTGCGATTCAGCAGGTCTTTGCCTTGGCGCCCGGCCTAATCTCGGATGCTGCCCGGGCTGAGGGGGTAGATCTCTTCTCCTCCCCTCGGAGGCTGGCGGATTGGCACTTCGCTTCAGTCCTCAGGCGTTGCCTAGAACTACTCCGGGGGAACCGCTCCTCCAGTTGCATCTCGTACCTCACACCCGAGGGGCTGCTCCGCTTCGGTCATCACGGAGGACACACTCAAGAGCCTCTCCACGACGACGACGAGCAGCGTCTGGTTCAGGCCGAGGAGATGTTGCGGCGCTTTCCGGTGACTCGATCTACGTTCACCTCCTCGAAGGTTACGGTCTCGCTCCCCAAGCGGAAGGTGCTCTCGGATGCTCAGGTAAACTTCTTTCTGGAACACGGCTACCTACATCTTCCAGGAGCTATCCCTCGGGCTACGGTGGATCGCTGGGTGGAGGACAGCCGGCGGCGCGTGATCGAGGAGCCGGAGCGAATCCTGCGCAATTACTTCCCGAACTCAACGCCCCTCGATTTGGATCGACCCGAAACCTGGCACCAGCCGAGAGTGGAGCTTCAAGGTTCCCTCCACGAGCCGATTGCACATGTAGCTCCCCTACTGTGGGGAGCCATCTGCGACCTGCTCGGGGGGGATGAGCGCGTGCAGACCCAAACCCTGAACGACTATTTCATCCTTAAGTTTCCCTTCCCCGAGCAGGAGGGGACCGAAGGCATGGAGCTCTGGCACATTGATGATCCTCAGCCTAATGCAAAGTTGAACGGGCTACGGAACGGTTTGGTATGCTTTCTCCTGTTCTCCGACGTTGTTCCCGAGGGGGGAGCCTCACGCTTGTTGGTGGGCTCAGTTTCCAAGCTTGCCCGCCTCCTAGCTGCGAGCCCGTCGGGCATTGACTTGACGGATCCGGTCTGGGCGAAGGCTATCGCAGCGGAGAGTGGCACCGAGGTTCCCTGCTCGGGAGAGGCAGGCGACGCCTTTCTCGCCCACGGCCTGATGCTCCACAGGGCCAGTGCCAATCGAACGCGGCGTATTCGCTGGCTCAACAATCTCATGATTTACTTGAAGGCTCCTCTCGATCCGCTCCGGACGGATCCATCCCTCCGCTCGCCAGCAGAAGAGATCCTCGCCAGGGCTATCGAACGCTCCTCTACGGCAAGCTCATCTCCTTCTCTCCCCTGATGCTTCCTTGGTGGGTCAAGCTTTCGACACTGGACACAGCGCTCATTATGGTGCGCCGAGCTCCAGACTACTTCCACGACGATCCGCGTCCCTGGCTCTCCAGAGCACTTCTGACGGAGCGTACAACCTTTTGGACCCTTGACGACATCCTTTTGCGGCGATGGATGCGCAAGACTCTCGCCGAGGCACCCGCTGAACCAATACGCTGGGTAATGTACTGCCTAGCACGGGTCGCTCACGCGATCGTTAACCAGCGGCAAGCAGCCTTCGAGCTACGGGAGGGAATCCACGAGCGGTTCTTCTGGTACACAGGGTTGGCCCGATTGATCCGTGGGTACACCAACTGCGAGGGGCAGAATTTCCTTCTAGCTCGACTCCTAGCGTGGCGTCTTCGGGGTGTCGAACTCTTCGAGATTCAGGGAGAGCAAGGCTCCTTGCATACGGTGGTACGCCTCCCCCTTGGGGGCGGAGTAGCCTTCGCAGATGCTTGGGGAGAGGTGCCACTCTACCGCCTTGATGCGCTGGATTCCTTGCCTTCTCTAGCAGCGCTCCGTGCTAGTGGCTTGACAGAGCGTCATGGAGTATACCCTCGCCCCAATTATGAGCGAGGAGTACGTACCTCCCTAAACTTTGTTAGTGCCCTGACCCGCCAGCAACTTGTGGATCGAGCTGCACCTGCTCCCAGAGAAGCTATCGATCCTCACTCTTTGTGGTGGGAGCAATGGCTTGAGGCCCGAGTTCACCATCTCTTCGGTCACCCCGAGGATGCCCTCTCTCGCTATGAAACCTTGCTCTCTTCGGCACCACGTGCCTGGTTGAGCCAGGTGGTGAAGGCACACCAGCATTCACTAAGGGCACCTTAGGTGCAGGCTGTCTCTAGCCCGGTAGCTGTAGGATAAGAGTTTCTAGATTGAGGTATCGGAGCAGGAAGCGAACCTTTACCCATCGCGGAGAGACATGGGACGGGTCACGGGCTCACCCCCGTTGGTGACCTCTAGCAGCTCCTCGATACGGCGCTCTGCAGCATCCAGCTTTGCCTGGGACTGCCGTGTCAACCGTACCCCCTCCTCGAACAGCGCCAGCGAAACTTCTAGAGGAAGCTCACCGCCTTCAAGCTGGTCAACAATCTTGCTTAGACGCTGGATCGCTTCCTCGAACGAGAGCTGATTTCCTTCACTCATGATCCCCTCCCATACCTGCTCCTTTCGGAGGGAGCCATCTCTCAGGCTACCGGGCGGTGTGCCCCGCTGTCCCGCCGCCGAGAAGCAGCCTGAAGGGCTGCGCGAAGCGGAAGCATGAACACCCGGTCGATGGCTACGCGGCGTTCCACAGGGGGAGGATCTCCCGAGGAGTCTCTGAGCAGGGAAAGATCCCGCTGAGCTGCACGCTCTAGCAGGGTATCCTCCGAAGCCAGGTCACCAGGATTGGTCGGAGAGAAGAGCGCTGGCATCAACGACACGAAGACCAGGTCGTGCCCACCCTGACGCACCTGCGTAGCTTGGTAGATCATGATTCCTCCAAGACCGACTTCCTGAAAGAGAGAGCCCCTCCAGTCGAGCTTTGCATCCAGGTCAAAGGTATGCGAACCCACGGATAGAACTCGGTGATCTAGCACCACTCGATCCCCCCTCACATCGGTCAGGAAGAAACGGCGAATGCACCCCGGGTCAAGCTGCAGCAGGCCCTCGTAGAGCTTCACGAGTCCTGCGCCGGTGAGCTGCAGCGGGAGGCCATCAGGGCCTACCGGCTCCAGAGCTCGCTCATCACTGGCTACGGTGAACGCAGAGGCGAGAGCTGCCCGGCACCGGGGTAGCTCCCCCCGGTCTACCTGCGCCCCTACAAAGAAGACCGATCGGGAGGAAGTGATTGCAAGGGCTGCCCGGGAACGCGCCCGGTTGGCCAACATGGTTACACCGAAGCGCTCCTCCAGCGAGGCAACTAGCTGGAGAGGTTCGCCGCTCGCGTCATCAAAGAGTAGCTTACGCCCTCGAAGCACCAGCCCCCGGGCCGGAGGTTTTCTGCGACTTTGCACTGCCCGAACCGCACCGAAGACGGCCAGCCCCCCCCCCAGGGCCACTGCAGCCGCTCCCTGGAACCGGAGCATCAGCAGTCCCCACGCTCCCAACGTCAAGGCAATGCTTGCCCCCAGCAGCAGACGGAGTTGCAAAGAGAGAGATGAGGGGGAGGCAGCTTGCGGCTCTTCAAAGCGCTTTTCTCGCTCAGTGCCCTGAGGTTCCGCCACAATCATCTCTCCTTTCTGCCAGGCTGCTAGGGTACCGGTGTACTGGCATTGACGCCACCCGGGTCTTAGCTAGTGTCACTTGCCAGGTTGCAGGAAGGGCCCCTGGGCCCCCAGTGGAGGTCGTACCATGCATCGTCTGTTGGCACATTCCTGGGCAAGGGGGTTCCCCACAATCCTCGGGTTGATCTTGCTTGCAGCTCCTGCAGCCTTGTTGGCTGAGGCCTGTGGAGGAGCAACCGAAGACGAGCTTGAGAATCCGGGGCAGGCCGGGCAAGCGGGCCAGGCTAGCGAAGGAGCAGGTGGCAAGGCAGGTTCCGCAGGTACTGCCGGGCAAGGAGACGGGGGCTCTGCAGGAGGGGGAGCCGCCGGCGCGGCCGGGGTCGCTGGGGCAGCCGGGGCTGCTGGGGCCGTAGCTGGGGCTGCTGGGGGAGGGGTTGCCGGCAGTGCAGGCACAGCGGGGACGGCCGGGTCCGGCGGTGCTCCCAACCCGTGCGCCCAGTGCATCCAGGAGAAGTGCAAAGACCCCTTGGAAACCTGTCAGGCTGACCCGGGCTGCGCAGAGATCAGCGCCTGTGTACTGGAGCATTGCCTTGACTCCCCCTCCCAGGGAGAATTGGCCCAGTGCGCCTTCTCCCAGTGCGGTGCAAGCATCAACGATCAGGGGCTCATCCCCGTAGCTCAGTGCGCCGGGCAACAGTGCGATGCAAGCGTTTGCCCCTTTACCGCCGGCGCTGGGGGCTCGGGAGGTGCCCCGAGCGACCCAGGGGTTGAACCGGGGGTGATCACGTGCGGCCCCAACCTCGGCTGTGACGTTGAGAAGGATGGCACCTGCTGCATCACCATCGCCGACTTCAGCGGGCCCAAGTACTCTTGTACCAAAGGGCCATGCGCAGGCAGTTTCGTCAATATCAACCAGCCCTGTGATGGCCCAGAAGATTGCAACGACGGCCAAGTCTGCTGTGCCGCGGCTTCTCAGCAAAACGGTGCCGGTGTCCAATGTACCAGTGAGTGCAAACCGCCCGCCAATGGGCAGGCCTTCACTCTCTGCCATAAGGACGAGGACTGCACCAATGGCAATACCTGCCAAGTTTGTGACATCGGACAGTTTGGTATCTCTCTAGTTTTCCGCATTTGCGGCACCCAGTGTCCAGGCTTCGGCGGCCCCTGAGTTAGCCACGAAATCCCGCCCATTTGAGTCCTAGCAAGCAGCCATAGGCGATCACCGCGCTGATCGGGAGAGTCAGAACCCAAGCTACCACGATATTGCCGGCAACACCCCACCGGACCGCCGACAAGCGCTTGCTGGCACCTACCCCCATGATGCATGCATTGATGCAATGGGTGGTAGAAACCGGTACACCTAGGTAGCTGGCGGACAGGATGGTCAGTGTACCAGCAGTTTCTGCTGCGAAACCTTGGAGAGGCGAGATCCGGATGATCTTGGTTCCCATAGTTTTGATAATCTTTTTGCCTCCTGCCATCGTCCCTGTCGCAATGGCCGTGGCGCAGGCTAGGATGACCCATTGGGGAACCTTTTCCCCCTGGGGCCATACCCAGGCCGGGAGTATTCCCGTATCTGCTCCGGGAGCACTCCCATAAGCGAGTAGCGCCAAGGTGATGATCCCCATCGCCTTTTGCGCGTCGTTGGATCCATGGGAGAAGGCCATCAGACTCGCGGAAACAAGCTGGAGCCCCCGGGAGAGGCGGGTTACGGTCTTCGAAGCCGTGCGGCGGAAGATCCAGAGAAGAGTGATCATAAAGACGAGGGCAAAGAAGAAGCCCAAGGTGGGCGAGGCCACCAAAGGCACCAACACCTTCTGGTAGAGCGAGCTCCACTTGAACGCCCCGAAGCCTGCCTGGGCCACCACCGCCCCTGCAAGCCCTCCGATGAGCGCGTGGGATGAGCTGGAAGGGATTCCGAAGTACCAAGTGATGAGGTTCCATGTAGAGGCTCCCAGGAGCGCTGCCAGCACTACCGTTTGAGTGACAATCGCAGGGTCAGCGAAGCCGGTAGCGATGGTCTTCGCCACAGCTGTACCCGTGATAGCCCCGACGAAATTCAAGCACCCGGCGATAAGCACCGCCGTCCGGATCGGGAGCACCCCCGTGGATACCACCGTAGCAATGGCGTTCGCCGCATCATGGAAGCCGTTGATGTAGTCGAACACCAGCGCGGCCACGATCACGAGAACGAGCAGCGTCACCAAGCTAGCCATTCTTCACCGCCAGATGCGCGAGGAATTCGGAAACATCCTCGCAGGAATCAAGGGCATCCTCTAGATCCCTAAGGAGCTCTTTGTCACGGAGCAATTGCTTGGGGGATATCCCATCATCCCGAAATAGCGAGCCTACTGCGTCTCGGAAGATTCTATCCCCTTCCTTCTCCAATTTCTTGATCTCCCGGTTGGCTTCTACCAATGCAGGATAATTGGCCTTGCGGAGCTGTGGCATCGCATCAGCAAGAATCTTCGCCGCATCAGCGATGAGATCGGTGAGCCGAAGCATCGGTGGCGATGGCACCTCCAGCCCGTAAAGATCCATAGAGCGGGCCGTCTCGTTGAGCAGATCGAGGGTATCATCCAGCATCGACGCCAGCCTCTGGATGTCCTCCCGGTCGATGGGAGTCACGAAAGTGCGTGCCAACGCATCCTCCACACGGTGCAGGAGCGCATCCCCCTCGTGCTCGATCTCCAGGATCTTCTTTGCATTCTCTGAAGCGCTCCCCTGCCCCGGCCGGAATTTCTGCATCTCTGTGGCCGCCTTTGCGATGTTAGCAGTCTGTTTCTCCATCACCTCGAAGAAGAGATCTTCTTTGGGGAGCAACCAGCGAACGGCATCTTGCAAGCCCATTATGCCCTCTCTCACATGATTCTCAAAAAATGAAATCCGAAGTTTCGTGCGTAAACGGCGCAGGTAGGTCGCACTCTCGTTGGACACCACGGACCGTCAAGTGACAATCTGGAGACGTTTCATCATCTTCTGAAGCCCAAAGCGGGATACCCCCAGGAGTTCCGCCGCTTTGCTCTGGTTGCCACGGGTCTGCCGCAAAGCCTCGCGGATCAGTTCTCCTTCCAAGGCATCGACCCGCTCTCGGAGCATCAGCCCACCGGCGGAAGAAGATTCCTGCGGAACCTTGTCCAATCCCAGATGCTGCGGCTCGATCACCCCATCGGATAGCACCAGCGCCGCCCGCAGCGTATTCTCAAGCTGACGAATGTTACCGGGCCAGGGGTGCGCACAGAGGAGCTCCAACGCTCGGGGAGAAATCTTGATTTTTCTGCCTTCCCCATGCTTTGCAAGGAGATGTTGGATGAGCAGCGGGATGTCTCCTGGACGCTCCCGCAAGGGCGGGACTCGCAATTCGATGACCCGCAACCGAAAGTACAGATCCTCACGGAACGTCCCTTCTGCCACCATCTTACCCAGATCTCGGTGGGTAGCAGTCAGGATGCGCACATTCACCTTGCGGGAGGTATTGCTTCCCACGGGGCGCACTTCCCCCTCTTGAAGAACTCGCAGCAGTTTGACCTGCATCGGTAGGGGCATCTCCCCGATCTCATCAAGGAATAGTGTGCCGCCGTCCGCTAGCTCAAAGAGGCCCACGTGGGCCCGGTCGGCTCCGGTGAAGGCCCCTTTGGCATGGCCGAAGAGCGTAGTTTCCAGCAAAGTTGGCGGAATCGCCCCGCAGTTCTCGCTAAGGAACCTCTTCCCCGACCGGGGACCATAGCGGTGGATGGCTCGGGCAAACAACTCCTTGCCTACCCCGGTTTCCCCCGTGATCAGCACGGGGATCTCCGTGGGAGCCACCCGGTCCACCACCCGTAGTGCCTGCTCCAGCGCTTCCGAAGATCCCACGATCTCATCGTAAGCGAAGCGGAGACCTCGCCGTACCGGAGCATCCCGGATCTGACGCTCCAGCGCCGATAGCTCTGCCTCACGCCGTGCCAGATCCCATGCCAGTGCCTCCTCAGCCCGCTTCGCCTTCCTCACTGCCCGCCGGAGCAGCACCTGGTCGCGAGCGTCCGCCAAGGCCACGGCGGCCACCCCCGCCACCAAATCCACCCATGCTACCTCGTCGGGACCGAATGCCCCTCGGCGAATCCGGTCGTCCAGGTACACCACTCCCAGCACTTCACCACGGGCCAAAAGCGGTACTGCTAGGACGCTCCGGAGCTGGAGGGCATGGACGCTTGCTAGGGTATCTCCGCTCTCACCAGCCGCATCCACCGCCACCACTGGGCGCCGCTCCGCCAGGGCGCGCTGTGCTAGGGTCCTGGAAAGAGCCAGTTGGCTAGGAGGAAGCTGACGTCGATCCAGATTTCTGGCGACGCGAGGGACTAGCTTGCCGCCGGGGGCGGGCATCAGCAAAAGACCTCGCTCTACTCCGGTCCAGGAGATCAACGCATCGACGATCTGCTCTAGCAGAGGACGGAGTTGATCCCGCCCGGAAAGGGCTCGGACCAGGTGCAGAGCGGCTTCGATCCGCTCCCCGCCACTTCCCTCGGCTACCAACCGGACCTCCTGAACCCAGGGTTGTCCCAGAAGCGAGGCTCGGTACCCAGCCGGGCACCCTGCAAGGGCCCGCTCTGCGCACTCCCGCTGGATCACTCCGAGCCTGCGTGCTGCGGCCCCGTCCCCCCGCTCAAGGGCCAAGCGCCGGCCCGCATGGGCCGCCTCTCCCCGGAGCGCAACCGGACCGGGCCCCTCGGTCAGCTCCACCAGTCTGGCCAAGGTTTCGTCCGCTCGACCCGCAGCCCCACGGCTCAAGGCCCGGGCCCAAGCCCCCCACCATTCGAGCTGAGCTGCCGCCGTCCCCTGCCGGGGGTCAGGGGGATCCCCTCGGAGTAGACCTGCCTCCAGCGCTCGTGCTGCCCATCGCAATTCGTCCCCAGGATCGCCTCGGAGCAACCCCCAAGCCTCTTCCAACGCTGCCGTACCGGCCCCCGCATCCCAGGCCACCAGCCATGCATACCCTTGGGCCCGACGATCTCCAGCTTCTTCCGCACAGCAACGAGCTTCCTCTGCCACCCTAAGTGCTTCCAGTGTGGCTCCCACCACCCGCAGTGCTGCTGCATGGCCCAGTAGCGCCCGAGCACTGTCCCCCGGCCGCCCTAGAGCCTCCCAGAGGGCAGTCGCCCGCTGGGCCGCCTCTATCCCCCCTTCCAGATCTCCTGCGTCTACAGCACAGGCTACCTCGCCCGTGCGGTAAGTGGCTTCCTCCACCGCTGCCCCAGCCCGTGCCGCAATCTGCACCGCCTCCCGGTAGGCTGCCAGCGCTGTCCTTGTATCTCCCTGAGCGTGAGCCGCATAACCCAGGGCTGCCGCCAACCTTGCCTGGGCTTCCTCCCCCTCTGCCAAGGCCTTCCCTCGCTCTGCAGCCTCCCTCCCCTCTGCAGGACGCCCTAGCGCCGTCAAGCACAAGGATTCCACCTCGGCTGTGGCTGCATCCTCCCCTGGACCTCCCAGCAACGCCAAGGCATCTCCATAGCGTCCTTCATCGAACAGGAGCCTCGCCTCTAGCACCTTTCCAGCCTCCCCATTCCCCTCCCGGGCTCGCCGCAGCAGCTCCCGAGCTCCCTCCGGATCTTTCACACGCCGCGCCGCCTCCGCACAGGCTAGCGCCACCGAGAAACCTGGGTGGCTCCGGGCTACCATCAGAGCCCGCTCCGGCTGCCCCCGTCGGCGTAGCGCCTCGATCATCGCCACCACCAGCGGCTCCGGCGCTCCTGGCTGCCGTACGCGGCGCTCCCCGGCTTGCAATGCCTCGTCCGGTGGATGAGGGCGTGCCAGGGCCAGCGCCAGTTCCAGATCCCCTTCCGGCTCCGGGCGCCTTGCTCCGGGGAGACCGCCTAGAGCCGCTGCCACGCGCTCAAAGGTCCAGCCATGGACTGGAGCCTCACGAGCCAGAGCCTCTAGGGCTGCTCCCAACGCAGCCTCCTCCCCCAACCTTCCCACCGGCCAGGACGCTGCCGCTGGCCCCACCAGCGAGCAAAGCCACCGCTGCCTCCCACGTACGTCCAGCGGATCGAGCACCATAGGAGGCCCCTCCGGTAGCCCGACTAGCGCTCGCGCAGCCCGCAGGCGCCTGAGCCGCTCCCCAAGCCACCTCACCGCTGCCCCGGATACCTGCACCCGGGTCGAGCGCGCCGCTTGCTCCAGCTCGGCACGCCTCACCCGAAGGTAAGCATCCCGAACACGTGCTGCCTGAAAAGCCCCAAAGGCTTCCGGCGACCCCATGCAGACCCCCAGCAACAGGGAGGGAGACGGACGAGCCCGTGGCGCTGGAGAAACCAGTGCCTCGGCGATCTGCCCCAGCGCTCCTTCCGCTCCCAACTCCTGGAGCACTGCCCCCAGCGCGTACCGATCCAGCAGCCGCCGTTCCACGATCTCCCCTCGCCGAGCCTCCGGCGCCAGGTACCGGAGCGATCCCCCCTCGATCTGTCCCTTGCTAGCCTCACCGCCTAGACCTAGGTCCAGCAGCCAGGCCCGCTGCTGCCCCCAATCCACTCGGAGGTTCTCTGGCTTCACGTCTCCGTGGGATAGGCCAGCCTGCTCCAGCGACGCTAGCGCTCCCCCTACCCAAAGCGCCACCACGGGCGCCAAGCGGGACGAGGAACCAGCCGTCATGTGCTCCCGGAGGGAGCACCCGTCTACCCACGGCAGCACCAAGAACGGCGCCCCTCGCAGCTCTCCTTCCCGCCAGCGCCCAGCCCCACACAGCTCCGGAATCCCTGGCGTTTCCAGCCAGGAGAGCCGCTCTGCTTCCCGCTCCACGGTAGGCCAGAACCTAGGCGCTCGAGCCACCTTGCAGGCCACTTCTCTCCCCTCCTGGTCCCTTCCGCGGAACACCAGCGCTGAGGCCCCTTCCGCTGCCAACACTAGCCCCGAGAAGCCTTCCGGATCTGCCAACGGAGATGACATGCAACCATCATATACTTGGAAAAATGTTTTCGAATCCCCTAGAATCGGCAACTTAGTTGTCTCATTTTCCCTCCCGCAGGAAAGGCAGCAGAGTTTAGGGCAGCGGCCAACAACCACAAGGCCGGGAGAGTGGCCGCTGTTAACCTCCGGGGAGAGAAGAGGTGGCCTGGGAGGGGCTTCGAGGGCGCTCGCTCATGCGAGGTATCCAGAGAAAAGGTAGAGCCTCTTCCAGGGAGCGGACCCAGAGGCTGGTACCGTAGCTAAGTACGTAGTCCTCAAGGTCTAGGAGGGCGACGGCACCGGGGCGCCGCGGCGGGTCGAATCGGATCTTACGGACTGCCGGCAGAAGGCGGTCCGGGTTCGGTGGCAGAGTTCCCCGGCGCAGACCCTCTTCAAAGGCCATGCGAGCCTGGTCGTAGGCGTCCAACAAGGAGCGACCGGTGACACCCGGAGGAGCGGTACGTACCTGAACTTGAACGATCTCCGGCTGTTCGGCCATCGATTGCCAAACGTGGCTACCCGTTTCTAGAGCAAAGAAGTCGTAGACACAGAGGCCCACCATCTTCAGCACGACCCGCTCAGCCCCCTGGGTGAGCCACTCGTTCATCCGCTGCCCAAGATCGACGCCGCGCAACTCGATCACGTCTCCCTGACCAAGGCGCAAGACCACTTCTTCAACCTCTCCTCGCGCTCCGGCGTAGGCATGGGCGAGCCAGGAAAGCAGGCGATTCCTAGTATGGCCCAAGCGAGAAGAAGGGGATTCTCGAGCGGCCCGCGAGAGTTCAAGGAATACGGCATGGCGTCCTGTCTCGTGATCACCTGCCGTCCCAACTCCTCTCGGAGATCCTCCGATGCTAGCGGTTCATCGGGCCAAAGCAGCGCCTCTGGGAGCCCAGTCTTCTTGGCTAGGTGTCGAATTACCTGGGCAGGGCCTATCTCAGGGCACTTGGGATCAAGCTCCTCCCACAGAACCTCCTTGGCGAGATGCCTCAACACCTCAACCACTTTCCCTCGAGCCACCCGGTTAGGGAACAGTGCCCCGCCCAGCTCCAAGATTGTCCGAAGCGCCTGCGGTGAGATCGGAGCCATGGCTCCCTCCTCGCGCTGCTCCAGAATGCGTGCCTCGTGGAGCAGCATGCGAACAGTCTCCTCCGAGGATGCCGGAGCCACATGGATCGGGTGCAGGGCTGTTACGCAGGAGGGGGCATCATCCTCCAGAACCCGAAGCTGCTCTGCAGTGCATTCCCCCACAAGCACAATCTCCCCTCGCTTCACAGGACCCTGGAAAAGATCCGCAAGGCAACGATCACTCCCTTTGCTGCGGCCAATACGACCAAAGTGCGCCGCATCCTCCACGAGCGGAATGATCTTGCGGTGACGTACCTCACCCAGAATCTCCATACACTGCTTCTCCCACTCTGCCACATGGGACATCCCGGCGATCAGGCGCCTCCCTACGATGGCCCATACGTGGTGAATCCGGTCAACATTGCGATGCGACAGATAGTCATCATCGTTGATCAGACATGGATCCATCGGTACAGGAGCGTGGTCTTGCCGCTCCCGGATGGCCCTACCAACAGTACGGAGCGCTTGCGCTCCCCACCCAAGAGCTGCCGGAGTCGCTCGCGGTAGGGAGCGCGGGGGAGCCCCCCTGGGAGCCCTCCTTCCAGTGCCCTACTGGTGAGGTTTACCCCTATCTTCGGCAACCTGTAGTGCTTCTTCTCCTCGGGGATTTTCCCATCCTTGTGGGCCGGATCCCCGCTCAAATCTTCCCAGATGGTGTTCCGGCGCCCGGGAAGCTGGTCGATCAGGCTCTTCGTCTTGGCGCGAAATGAGAGAATTTTGAGAAAATCTTTCCCGTTGGACCACCGAGTTTGTACCTCGTCTTCTTCCAAACGAAACCACACCTTCTGGAAAAACAGCGCCGCCTGCTGGTCCAGCGGCTCATCCTCTTGGAGCGGGAACCAGTCCCCCTGATCCATCGGATGATAGGCGATCACGAACCTCCGGGTGTTGGACGCCCAGCGAGGTTCCACAATCAGCGGACAGAGCCCCCTATACCGGCGTTTTCCGCCATTAACCCGAAGGTTTACCTCCATACCTACGCGCTCCAGCCTCGTCCCTCGGGTCACTTGGAGCCACACCAGCTCTTGAGGAGGTGCCTCCCGTGCCTGAATCGCGGAGGTGGTCCAGCAGCGCTCTCTGGACCTTCTGCAGGCTAGGCCCTCTTCGCGTGTGGGTGAACGGACCAAGCCCTATGGTAGTGAGTACGTAGCCTGCCCCCTCACGGGCTTGGTAGACTGAAACAGAAAAGTTCACGAGCGAGGAGCATAGTCAATCTGAAAATCCTGGAGGATCCCTAGGGGCTGCTTTAGGCTAAAACCATGAAGCTTTCTCATCTTCATCCATTTTCTCCTACTTTGCTTCTTTTGTTGTGTGGATCGGCCTGCGGTGAAGATGGCCCCGCCCCTAACACCACCAACCAAGAGGCCAGTGCCGGCCGAGGTGGCTCTGTGGCCAGCCAGGGTGGTTCTGGAGGGGCTTCGACCTCCGGGACAGGAGGCTCCGGAGGTTCCGGACAGACCAGTCAAGGTGGCTCAAATGGTACAGGCGGCCCAAGCGGCGCAGGGGCAGGCGGAGGTGGAACAGGCGGCTCTGGTGGAGCCGGAGGGAGCAGCGGAGCTGGAGGCAGTACAGCAGGCTCCAGTGGCACGGGGCAATCCGGGGTGGGGGGCTCAGGAGGAGCGGTAGG
>JANWXX010000001.1 GCA_025057345.1 Polyangiaceae bacterium
GCAGGCCCAAGAGGCTGAGCGCCGGCGGCTCTTTCGGCTCATCGAGGATCTCGTCCAATGGGAAAACTCCTCCAACGAAGACGTCCTTTCTAGGGCACGCGATGAGATTTGGAAGAGCTGGCGCCGCACGTGCCGCGATTTCCGCGACCATCCGCGGGCCAACGAGCTCTTCGATCCCGACAAACCGATCCCGACAAACTTCCGGCCTTTCACGACCCGTTCGCGGGGGGCGGCTCGCTTCCGCTGGAGGCGCAGCGGTTGGGGTTGGAGGCGTATGCGAGCGATCTGAATCCGGTCGCGGTACTCATCAACAAGGCGATGATCGAGATCCCGCCGCGGTTTGCGGGGCGCCCGCCAGTGAATCCCGACGCGCGTCGCAACATCGGCCACGGCGGCAGCTGGCGGGGCGCGCAGGGGCTGGCCGAGGACGTGCGGTATTACGGGAAGTGGATGCGCGACGAAGCAGAAAGGCGCATCGGGCACCTCTACCCGCCAGTGGAGGTCACGGCCGAGATGGCCAAGGAACGGCCGGATTTGAAACCCTATGTCGGAAACAAGCTCACCGTCATCGCGTGGCTCTGGGCACGGACGGTAAAGAGCCCCAATCCCGCATTTCGGAACGTAGAGGTGCCGCTTGCCTCCACGTTCATGCTCTCGACGAAGGCTGGCAAAGAGGCGTACGTCGAGCCCGTCATCGAGAACGCCGGGTACCGATTCACCGTGAAGGTGGGCAAGCCAAAGGATGCCGAGGCGAAGAACGGCACCTCAGCCGGAAAGCGCGCAGCATTTCGATGCCTTATGTCGGCTGCACCGATCACCTATGACTACGTACGCTCAGAGGGCCGAGCAGGGAGAATGAGCGCGCGTCTGATGGCAATCGTGGCCGAGGGCGAGCGCGGCCGCGTGTACTTGCCGCCCACGCCGGAGCACGAGGCCGCGGCGCGCGAGGCAAAGCCCGATTGGAAGTCGGAAACCGCTTTGCCGGATCGCGCGCTAGGGTTCCGAGTCCAGGAGTACGGCATGACCCGTTGGGCCGACCTGTTCACCCCCCGCCAGATCGTCGCGCTGACCACGTTCTCCGATCTCGTCGGCGAGGCGATGGAGCGCGTGCGGAGCGATGCCCTCGCCGCGGGCCTCCCCAATGACGGCATGCCGCTGCGGGACGGCGGCACCGGCGCGCAGGCCTATGCCGAGGCGACCGGCGTGTACCTTGCGTGCGGCATTAGTCGCTCGTCCGATTTCTGGTCAAATCTCTGCATCTGGGCGAACCAACCGAAGAACGAGCTGGTCGCGCACTTGTTTAGCCGACAAGCGATCCCGATGGCGTGGGACTACGCGGAGGCAAACCCATTCAGCGAATCAGGCGGCAACTTTGAGAAAAATGTGAGCTACGTGACCAAGGGCCTTCACTTCCTTCCTGCGAAGAGCCCTGGGCATTCATCACAAGAGGACGCCACATCGAACACATTTTGTAGGGGTCGCCTGGTCGCCACGGATCCCCCCTACTACGACAACATCGGGTACGCCGACCTCTCCGACTTCTTCTACGTTTGGCTTCGCCGGTCGCTAAAAGACGTTTATCCGGAGCTCTTTGCGACGGTCGCGGTGCCCAAGGCCGAGGAGCTGGTTGCCACGCCTCACCGCCACGGCAGCAAAGAAAAAGCCGAGGCGTTTTTCCTCGAAGGAATGACGAGGGCGCTGTCTCGAATCGCCGAGCAGGCGCACCCCGGCTTTCCGACCACCATCTATTACGCCTTCAAGCAATCCGAAAACGAGCAGGACGAGGGCGTTGCGAGCACGGGGTGGGAAACGTTTTTGGAGGCGGTGATTTCATCGGGCTTTGCGGTCAGCGGCACTTGGCCGATGCGCACCGAACGCACACAGGGTCTCAAGGGCGACACCAACGCCCTTGCCTCGAGCATCGTGCTGGTCTGCCGCAAGCGGCCCGACGATGCGCCCACCACCACGCGGCGCGAGTTTTTGTCTTCACTCAAGCGCGAGCTGCCGGTGGCGCTGGCGGAGCTACAAAAGGCAAACATCGCGCCCGTCGACCTCGCGCAGGCGGCGATTGGACCCGGCATGGCCGTCTACACGCGCTATGCGCGCGTGCTCGACGCCGAGGGCAAGCCGGTCACCGTGCGCGAGGCGCTCGCGCTTATCAATCAGATCCTCGACGAAGCCCTCGCCGAGCAGGAGGGCGACTTCGACGCCGACAGCCGCTGGGCACTGGCCTGGTTCGAACAGCACGGCTTTTCCGAGGGCGAGTTCGGCGTCGCCGAAACGCTCTCGAAGGCGAAAAACACGAGCATAAGCGGCCTGGTCGAGGCTGGAATCCTCCAGTCCAAGCGCGGCAAAGTTCGCCTTTTGACGCCCGACGAGCTGCCCGCCGACTGGGACCCGGCGACCGACGAGCGCCTGACGGTCTGGGAGATGGCGCATCAGCTCATCCGCGTCCTCGAGTCCGGTGGTGAGGCGGCGGCCGCCGCGCTGGCCGCAAGGCTGGGCGCCCGCGCCGAGACCGCCCGCGAGCTCGCCTATCGGCTCCATACCGTCTCGGAACGAAACAAACGCCCGCGGGACGCGCTCCGGTACAATGCGCTCGTACAGAGTGGCCCGAGATCGCAAGGCTTGCTGGCGAAAGCCACCGTCGAGCAGAGCAGACATCGCTTTTTGGAGAGGATGAACAGGATTAGCCGTGCAAATCGAGACGCTTCGCAATCTCGTGAAGGAGGGTGATTTGCCGGGGGCGCTCTGGAGGCAAGGGCTTTTCGAGGGAGCGCGTCCGCGATGAGCCGGATCGTATTAAAGCAAGCCGAGATGCAAACGGCGAAGGCAAAAGGAGATTTCCGATGGCCCTCAGCAACCGCGAGCGCGTCGGCAAGGCCATAGACCTTCTCAAACAGGGCCTGGGTCCATTTGTCGAGCGCGAGTTTAAGAATGTGTACAACGATCAAGTTCATGCCCAGGTGGTTCGACTGATGGGCCAGGATCGGCTTCTGGCCGACCGACCGATCTCCCAGTGGGACGCTGCAGCGCTTCTCCGAATCTTGTGGGAGGCGTGGAACGATGTCTTCCGGCAGACGCTCGGCCCAGCGGAGCGGACGCTCGTACGAGAGCTCCAGGACGTGCGCAACAAGTGGGCCCACCAGCAGCCCTTCTCCAGCGATGATGCCTACCGTGCACTCGACTCAACTGGGCGGCTCCTAGCTGCAGTCTCTGCGCCTGAGGCGCAAGAGGCCGAAAGGTTCAAGATGGAGCTTTTGCGCATACGCTTCGACGAGCAGATGCGGAACGAGAGGCGGAGGATGGCAGGCACGCCCATCGAAGGCCAGGTTCCAAACAACTTGAAACCGTGGCGTGAGGTGGTGACACCCCACGAGGATGTGGCAAGCGGTCGCTACCAGCAGGCTGAGTTTGCTGCCGACCTGTGGCAGGTGCATGTGGGCGAAGGGACCGACGAGTACAAGAACCCGGTCGAGTTCTTTCGACGCACATATCTCACAGAGAGCCTGAAGCGCCTTCTGGTCGGCGCCGTCCAGCGGCTGTCCGGTCAGGGAGGGGATCCGGTTGTGCAGCTTCAGACCAACTTTGGCGGTGGCAAGACCCACTCCATGCTGGCGCTCTACCACCTTGTCTCGGGAACCGCGCCGGGCGAACTCGTTGGCATCGATGGGGTGCTTGCGGAAGCGGGCGTATCGAGGCTCCCGACGGCACGTCGGGTTGTGCTTGTGGGGAACAAGATCTCCCCGGGCAACCCGGTGAGGAAGTCCGACGGTACCGTCGTTCGCACCCTCTGGGGGGAGCTGGCCTGGCAGCTCGGCGGCAAGAAGGCATTTGAGCGTGTGCGTGCAGACGATGAAAGGGCGACAAGCCCCGGGGATGCACTGCGTGAGCTTTTCAACGAATACGGCCCGTGCCTCGTGCTCATCGACGAGTGGGTGGCCTATGCCCGCCAGCTCCACGATCAGAGCGATCTGCCGGCCGGCAGCTTTGAGACGCAGTTTACCTTCGCGCAGGCGCTTACCGAGTCGGCCAAGCTCGCCAAGAACTGTTTGTTGGTTGTCAGCCTCCCAGCATCCGATACCGCTGGCCTACCATACATGCAGGCGGAAGATGTCGAAGTCGGTGGTCAGCGGGGCCGCGAGGCACTTGATCGGCTGCGGAATGTGATCGGCCGGGTTGAATCGTCGTGGCGCCCAGCGAGCGCCGAGGAAGGCTTCGAGATCGTACGGCGGCGCCTTTTCAAGCCCTTGACCGATAATTCGCAATTCGTGGCTCGCGACATCGCGGCCCGCGCATTTTATGACTTCTACCGCACACAGCCGCAGGAGTTTCCCCCTGAGTGTCGGGATGCCGAGTATGAGAAGCGCTTGCGCGCGGCCTACCCGATCCACCCAGAGGTGTTCGACCGCCTGTACACCGATTGGTCGACGCTCGTAAAATTCCAGCGAACGCGGGGTGTGCTGCGCCTGATGGCGGCAGTTATCCACAGCTTTTGGGAGCAAGGGGACCGGAACCCGTTGATCCTGCCTTGCAACATCCCCATCGACGATTCCCGCGTCCAGTTTGAGCTTACGCGATACCTTTCGGACAACTGGGTTCCTATCATCGAGAGGGACGTTGATGGCCCAAGTTCCCTGCCATTGCGGCTGGACAGCGAGGTCACCAATCTCGGCAAGTTTGCTGCCTGTCGGCGCGTGGCAAGGGCGTTGTACCTTGGATCGGCGCCCACGTCCACGGCTGCGAACCGTGGGCTTGAAGATCGGCGGATACGGCTTGGATGTGTGATCCCGGGGGAAGCTCCGGCTGTGTTTGGCGATGCACTCCGGCGCTTGGCCGCTGCGGCCACCTATCTCTACCAGGATGGTCCTCGCTACTGGTACTCAACGCAACCCACTGTTACGAAGCTTGCAGAAGATCGTGCAGAGCTGCTCAAGCGCGATCCCGAGAAGGTAGTCCAGGAGCTGGAGAAGCGGCTGCGTGCCGACTTGCGCAAGGCTGGCGACTTTGCTCGGGTCCATCCCCTGCCGAGGTCTGGACAGGATGTTCCCGACGACCTTGACGCGCGTTTGGTGGTGCTCGGTATCGATCATCCCTACAGCAGAGAACCGAACAACCTAGCCGAGACGGAAGCGAAGGCGATCCTTGCTTCGCGAGGCAGTGCGCCTCGGATCTATGCCAATACCCTTGTTTTCCTCGCGGCGGATAAGACACGGTTGCAGGATCTGGACGAAGCGATCCGCCGATACCTCGCCTGGGAGTCGATCATCGCGGAGCAAACGATCCTGGACCTTTCTCCGCACCAGGTAAAACAGGCGGAGATGCAGCAGAGAGCCGTCGACAGCGTTGTAAATGCGCGCCTCCCCGAAACTTACCAGTGGCTTCTGGTGCCCACGCAGCAGAACCCTCAGGCCGCTGTGGAATGGCAGGCAATCCGTCTGACGGGCCAGGATACGCTTGCGGGACGGTCAAGCAAGAGGCTCAAGAACGACGAGTTGTTGGTGATGAGCTTTGCTGCTTCGCGCCTCCGTATGGAGCTGGACCGTGTGCCGCTCTGGCGTGGCGATCACGTTGCCATCAAGCAGCTGATCGACGACTTCGCTCGCTACCTCTATCTTCCGCGACTGAAAGAGCCATCTGTCTTGCTGCAAGCGATCCGAAACGGCCTCGGTCTCCTTACGTGGGAGCAGGATTCATTCGCTTTCGCAGATGAGTACGACGAGCTCAGCGGGCGGTACCGCGGTCTTCAGTTTGGGCGTCAAGTCAACGGGATTGAAACCAACGCCAAGGCTCTGCTTGTCAAACCGGAGGCTGCACGCCGACAACTGGAGCTGAGTGTGTGGCTGCACCGTTGACACAGGCTTTCCACAGCCCCGTCCCAGCAAACGCGCGGACCGACCATCCGCGAGGAGCATTGCCGGGCCTACCGGGCATGGCATCACCACCTGCGCGCCCCAGGAGATTCCACGGTACCGTCACCCTAGATGCTACCAGGGTGGGACGAGACGCAAGCAGAGTGGCTGACGAGGTCATCACGCATCTCAGCGGCCTGATGGGCGCACAGGTGAAGGTGATCCTTGAGATCGAGGTAGAGGTTCCTTCCGGGGTTCCAGAGAACGTGGTTCGAATCGTGACAGAGAACAGCCGGACATTGAATTTTAGTACCCATGGCTTCGAAACCGAATGAAGCGTGAGGGCCTTTGCATCAGGGGCGCCAGGTGACGGTGTAGGTACCGCTGGCCGCGCGGAGGCCCTGGTAGATGACCCGCATCACCTGGTCGGTGGTGTACTTGCCGGTCTTGGATTGAACCAAGGCGCGGGTCTGGGGGTCTTCCGGGTCCGGGGGGTTCCGTGCCAGGTTGGAGAAGTCGGCAGAGGCGAAGAGGGGGGCGAGGGCCACGCGGACCTCCAGGCGGCCCCCGGGGGACGGCACGAAGCGGGCCGGGATACCCCGTACCTGGCGGATCGCCGTGATCGGGGTGTTGTCCCGGTCCCCCGGCTTGGAGGCGGGGAGCCAGTCGTCGTCGAGGACGAGCCTGCCCCGGAAGCGCACCCGCTCCTGACCGCGCTCCGCCTCGCCGGCGACCTCCAGGGCGGCGCCGCTGATCTTCACGGTTTCTGGAGGAACATCCGCCGGGGGATAGAACCAGACCTCCGCGGAGCGCACCTCGTCCGTGGAGATCACCCCCCGAGCAGGGAAGGAGATCAGCGAGGGGGAGAGGGCGTCGAAGCGGACCCGCCCGAGAACCTCGCCGACGATACGGCCCTCACCCAGGTGGGCGCTGTGGGCCCGCGCCTCCCGGACAGGGAGCCAGCGTTGGAGGAAGGAGATGCCGCCGAGGGGAGCGATCGTGTTGAGGTAGAGAGGCCCCACGGTGAGGTCAGCCTGGGAGAGTGAAACCGTCCATCCGTACTCGTTGAGGAAGGTATAGGGAACCTCTGGATTACGCTCGATGCCGCCGATGACCGCTTCGAATTCGAACTTCTCGCCGCCGGTGGTGCCGACGCAGGCCAGAGGAGCGCCAAGGAGGGAGAGGGCAAAGGAGACGAGAGCGGGGGTGGTGAGGCGAGGACGGGTCACGGGGAGTCGTCTAGGAAGAGGGTGAGGGTGCCGTAGACAGCTCGGGGCTCACCGGCGCTAAAATGGCGGGCGGCGACCTGGGTAGGGAGAAAGCCAGCGGTACGGAAGGAGGATGTATAGTTGAACTCGCTTAGGCGGTAGCGGCGGTCGAGGAGGTTGGTGGAGGTGACGCCGAGCTGAACCCAGCTCCAGCGGAGCGTAGCCGCCGCGTCGAGGAGGAAGATATCCTGAGAGCGTTCGTCGAAGGGAAGAGGGCGAGGTCCGACATAGGAAGCGCCGGCGCCAAGGGTGCCCCGGAGAGGCTTGCTCCCAAGGCGGGCGAGGCTCCCGGCGAGGACCGCGTCCAGACGGCCGACGACGTTCGGCGCGTAGGGGATGAGGAGCTTGGTATCCTCGAAGATGGCGCGGACCAGGGTGAGGTTGGCCGCGATGTCAAGGTACTCGGTGATCCAGCGGGTGGTGCCGGCCCAGCCGGTGCGGGAGGTGCCTTCCGCTAGGGTATTGCGGCCCTCGGTCTGGTTGAAGAACAGGTCGCGATCCACGAAGGTGCGGAAGAAGATGGAGCGCACCGAGAGGTTTCCACCAGCAAGCTCACCCTCGTAGGAGGCGCCGCCCTCGGTGGCGGTGGCGACAGCGAAGGGGGTATCGAGCCCTTGGTGGATGTACTGGGGATCAAGGCTGCGGACGCCAGTGCCCCGGGCCAAACTGAAAGAGAAGCCGGAGAAGGGGCCGACCAGGAGGGCGACCCGTGGCTGGAGCGTATCGGCAGCAGTGGAGGCGGTCTGATCGACGCTCCGGTAGCCGGTCCGGTCCCTCTGGAAGCATTCGGTGTCCGGGGGGTCGCCCCCGAAGCCAGACTGTACGGTGAGCGCGCAGCGGTTGTGGACCCGGTAGTGGAAGAGGTCACTGCGGACGCCGCCGCGGAGGAGCACCTTCGGCAGGGGGCGCATCTCGGCGTCGACGTAGAGGCCCAGGTTGGTGAGGAAGGAGGCCAGGTCCAGGTCCCGGCGGTAGGGGATGTTGGTGCCTGCGCGGTTGCGCTGCTGGAGGGAGTCGACATCGTCGACGCGGGCGGAGTAGCCGAGCTCCAGGGAGTGCTTGCGGCTTAGGGTGGTCCAGGTTTTGCGGCCGCTACCGAGGGCTTGGAGGGTGAGGATCCTGGAGCGCTGGTCGATGAGGTCGCCGCGCTGGGGGTGGTCGGATTGCCAGGAGCGCTGGGGGTCCGCGAGGAAGCCGGTGAAGTTCTGCCGGAGGCGGAAATCGCGGAGGGTGAGGGCGCCGAACTGGGTCCAAGAGAAGCCCTGCTTGCTCTGCTCGATGCGGAAGAGCAGCCCGTGACGAGTGGAATCCCCCCCTTGCTGCGGATCGTAGGTACCGTAGAAGTCGATGCGCCCTGCCTTCATATCGTCGACCCGGAGTACCCCCGCTTGGTCGTAGTGGGTCGCGTAGGAAGTCGCCAGGATCCGCCAGCTCCCGCTGCTGCCCAGAGGACCTTCGTGGCTGGCCATGGCGGTCATGCGCCGAGCAGAACGATTCTGGCCAAACCCCTCCATAGAGAAAGCCTCGACGGCACCGAAGGTCTTGGGGCCGCCCCAGGAAGGCCCCCAGAGAAGCAGGGCGCGGCGGGAGCCGAAGGAGCCAGCGGTGACAGAGGCGGCGAGCCCCCGCTGCTCCAGGCCGAGGTCGTAGAGGGCACTACCTGCGACAGCGAAGTTGCCCTGCTGGGGGGCGAAAGGTCCCTCGATGACCCGAAGGGAGCGCACGACCTCCGGAAGGAGGTAGTGGGTGTCGACCAGGCCATTGCCGTGGACGTTGCCGACCTCGTTGATGGGGACACCCTCGACCTTGAATTCGAGATCTTGCCCCTCCCGGGCATCGAAGCCTCGTAGGTAGATCTGGTAAGGGTGTCCTGCGCCACCCGTGTTGGTGAGGAAGATCCCGGGGGCTAGTCGGAGCAGGGAGGCTGCATCCTGCCGTGGCACCGACCGGAGCTTGCCTAGGTAGACCTCCACATCTCCTGCGCCACGGCTAGGCATCCGCCCCTGGGCTTGCACCACGACTTCGCCGAGGGACGCCTCCCCCGTGCTAGGGGGGGTCTGGCGGGGAGATAGAGAGGGATCCTCCAGCGGAAGGGAGCCCTGCTCTTGGGATCTGGCCGCCTCCGAAGGTCGTAGGGCGGGGGGAGGCAAGGAGGGTGGCTCAAAGACGAGCGCCACCTTGACACGGCTTCGGATGGGTCGTCCATCCCGCGTAGCTGCGCGGAAGGTCCAGCGCTGCACAGTCTGGAGAGCAGCACGGTCGAACACCTCCCCGGCAGAGCCCACCACCTCGACTCCCTGGAGCTTCCCCGTTTCGTCAATTTCCAGGCGTAGCTCGACACGTTGGGGCTTTCCCGAAAGGGGGGCTTGCTCCGGGTAGATGGGCGGAGGGCCCTCGAGCACCGAAGGGGGTGTATCCTGCTGGGCCCAGGTCAAGCTGCTCCCGAGGGCAAGGGCAGCCAGCAATGCCCCTGCGGCGCGGCGGGAGGGGCACACTACGGTCATCCCTGGAGGCAAGCGAGGCACCGGCCCCGGAGCTGTACCTCGAGCACATCGCCCAACCCCGGCTTGACCGACACAGCCTGCCGGGGCAAACAGCGGACTTGGCCACACTCCGTGCAGACCAGGTACGGGTGCAGCTTATGGGCGCGCCCCCCTTGACGAAGCAGCTCAAAACGGAAGATTCCATCGGGCATCCGAGTCCGGAGCAGGAGCTTCGCCTCTGCCAGCACCATCAGGTTGCGATAGACCGTAGCCCGATCCATCCCCGTGGTGACCAGCTCATCTGCCAGCTCCCCGTGACTGAGGGGACGGCGCGATGCCCCAAGGGCCTGAAGCACCGCCAGCCTCCGCACGGTCACTCGTAGCCCACGTTGCTCCAGCAAGGATCGGAGCCTTGGATGGTTGGCCTTGCTGCGTTCCGGGGTCATCTGCAACGCAATTGCAATAGACCCGGAGAAGATACAAGGGGGATGAGGGGGAGGGAGAGTGCTAGACGGTGGCGAAGGAGGCGTCGTCGATGGTGAGGGGGGTGTCGTCCTCCAGGTTGATCAGCTCCCATTTGGCGTGGACGCCGGGGAGGACGTTGCGGGCGTAATAGCGAGCCGAGGCCATCTTGCCTTGGTAGAAGGTGTGGTCGGGGTGATCCTGGGGGGTGGATGCGAGGGCTTGGTGGGCGATGACGCCTTGTTCAAGGAGAAGCCAGCCGACGACAAGCTCGCTCATCATTTCCAGGAAGCGGTTGGCGTTGAGGGGGACCATGACCATACGGCCGCCTTGGAACCAGCCCATGAACTTCATAGCGGCGCCGCTGACGGCCTCTTGGGCGCGGCTAAGGGTCTGGATGTCCTTGCTGAAGGCGGGGTGTTCGGTATGAGTGGCGACGAATTTTCCGACGTCGCTGATGAGGTTCATCAGGTGCATGCCTCCCTGCATCCCCATTTTGCGTCCGACGAGATCCATCGCCTGGATATGGTTGGTGCCCTCGTAGATAGAGAAGATCTTGGAGTCGCGGCAGTATTGCTCGATACCGTAGTCTTTGATGTAGCCGGCGCCACCGAGGGTTTGGATAGCTGTTTCACAAACGCGGAAAGCTTGATCAGAGCCGTAGGCCTTGACCAGTGGGGTGAGGAGTTCGACCTGGCCTTGATGATAAGCGGCCTTCTCATCCTCCTTGCCCCGGAGGATGAGGAAGCGGTCTCGGTGAGAGGCGAGCTTGACGGCAAGAGCCCGGATGCCTTCGACGCGAGCCTTCATGTCAAGGAGCATGCGGCGGACGTCTGGGTGTTCGATGATAGCGACTTTGGGGGCTGAGGCGTCCTTCCAGTTCTGGATGGAGGGCCCCTGCTTGCGTTCTTTGGCATATTGAAGGGCGTTGAGGTAGGCGGCGGAGGCGACACCGACGCCCTGGATGCCGACAGCGATGCGGGCACCGTTCATCATCTGGAACATCTGGGCCATGCCCACATGCTCCGTGGTGCCCATCAGCTCGCCGATGCAGTCGCCGTTCTCTCCGAAGTTGAGGACGCAGGTAGCAGAGCCGTTGATGCCCATTTTGTGTTCAATGCCGCCGAGGACGACGTCATTGAAAGGGCCGAGGGAGCCGTCGTCGTTGACACGGATCTTCGGGACGATGAACAGGGAGAGACCCTTGGTACCCGGAGCGGCGCCTTCGATACGGGCGAGGACGAGGTGGACAATGTTGTCCGCCATGTCGTGGTCGCCGCCGGAGATATAGATTTTGGTACCGCTGATGTTGTAGCGACCGTCGGGGCGACGTGTGGCGCGAGTGCGGGCGGCGCCGACGTCGGTCCCGGCATGAGGCTCGGTGAGGCACATGGTGCCGCCCCACTCACCGGAGAAGATGCGGGGGAGGTAGCGCTGCTTCTGTTCAGGAGTACCGAAGTGTTCAATGATTTCACCAGCTCCATAGGCCAGCCCGGGGTACATGTTGAAAGCGGTGTTGGAGCCGGAGAGCAGCTCCTCCACGAGCACTTGCACCGCTGCGGGAGCCCCCTGGCCACCGTATTCAGGAGACACACCTACGTTGCGCCAGCCGGCCTCTCGGAGCTTGTTCCATGCCTCCTTGAATCCTGGGGGGGTCTTGACCTTGCCGTCGATCACTTGACAGCCTTGGTCCCCTACGGCGTTGAGCGGCCCCGTTACCTTGCAGGCGAACTCGTAACAGCCAGAGAGCACCATCTTCACGTCCTGCTCACTCCAAGAGGAGTAACGCTCGCTTTGCAGCAGCTCGCCGAGCTTGAACTGCTCGAACAACAGGAAAGAAAAGTCTCGAAGGTCTGCCTTGTAGCGGTTCTGCGGCTGGGTCGACATGCAGTTTCTCCGGCGTTGGAGCTCGCCATGGGCGAGCGTGGATGGGGAAAACCGTGGTATCCTCTGGGAAGATCGTCAAGGAACACAGTGCATAGGCAGGCTGCAAAAAAATGCAGGTTATCCCCCCAAAAAAGCAGCGATGCTCTCGTGTGTCGTTTCGTACTTCCTGGAGCGGAGGTTTCCTTCAGGGGTGGATGATTTGCGTGCCGGGGGGAGGCGTGAACTTGAAGGTGTCCTCCGAGACTTCCTCGTTGACCTTGGGGCTGGAGAAGTCGAAGGTGTTTCGATTTCCCTGTGCGTCGAGGATGATGGTGCGGCGAATTTGAGAGGTGGGGCCGTCGACGAAGAAGATGACTTTCTGGTAGGCGGGGGTAGCCTCCTTAGGGATGCCTTCGAGGACGTAGCCCCCCTCGAACTTTAGGGTGGCGGCGTCGAGGAGCTTGAGGTGGAAGCTCTTGGCAAGGTCGCCCTGACCCATGAGGAAGGCGAGGGCAGCTGGGTACTGGGATTTCTCCACCGGCTGCTCGAACATTTGGTTGTTTTCTTTCTCGTAGACCTTCAGCACTTTGCCATCGGAAACTACGCGGTTTCCGTTGGGCGACTCATAGGACCAGCTCATCTTTCCGGGTTTTGCGAAGACAACCTTCCCGGCGGATTTTTTGGTCTGGTTGTAGGCTTTGACCTTGTAGACTTGCTTGAAGGAGGCTTGGAAGGTGTTGGTCTGGTTGTAGAACGCCTGAACCTTGGCGGCGATGCTGTCGGCGGTCGGGCCCGTGGGCTTGGCGGCAGAGCCGGTGGGTGGTGCCTTGGGCTGCTGCGCGGAAGCGTCGAGAGGGGCAACGAGTACGAGGGCGAAGACGGCAAGGAGGCTCGTGGTCAGGCGGGGTAGGGTCATGGCAACTCAGGGAACGGGGGAAGCCCGAGGGTCTTACGCGCTCGTGGCGCTCTTTCTTGCATGGACGGACGTCGCTGCCAAGCGATGCAGAGGGGGGAGGATGGCGGCCTGTGGGATTGGGGGAGAAGACAACAATCTTCCTGGCAAGGCTCACCGAGGGCTAGGGAGGCGAGGAGGCGAAGAAACCACGAGGCGAGGAAAATGGGAGACGCGGGCGTGGGTAATGGCGATGGCGAGTGCGTCGGCGGCATCCAGCGGGGGAGGACGGGGGAGCCGGAGGAGGGCCGTGATGACCATGGCTACCTGGCGTTTGTCCGCCAAGCCTGTGCCGACCACGGTGCGCTTGATCAGGGTGGGAGCATACTCGGCAAAAGGGATCTGGGCCCGCTGAAGCCCCAACAACACGACGCCCCGAGCATGGCCCAGCTTGGCAGCGGCCTGGGCGTCCTTGCCGAAGAAGAGGCTCTCGACGCCAGCTCCTTCGGGATGGTGCGCGGTCAAGATTTGGTGAAGGGTGTCATCGATCACCACCAAGCGCTCGGCGAGGGGTAGGTCCGTCGGAGGGTGGATGATGCCATGAGCCACATGCTTTACTTGGGTGCCCTCCGCTTGAACCAGGCCCCAGCCCAGATGCCGCGTTCCCGGGTCAATGCCGAGTACGAGCATCAGGGGCAACTCACTGGGATGGGCGTGCTGGTCACTAGCGTCGTTTTGCCCCGGGCTCCATCGAGGATCGTCCCGGTGTAGCGCACCTGCCCTGCAGCACAGAGGGCACCTATAGGCACCGGTTTGTCGTAGGCGAAGGTGTATGCATGGCGATGGCTAGAGCCAGGCTCGACCCGGAAGGAGGTTTTCATGTCGGCCTGGATCGGCAAGGTTGCCAGCAGCGTCTGCCCGCCGGAGGAGTCGACCACGGCAAACTGCTGCACGGCGACCTCGGAGCTGCCGGAAGCATACTCGCCCAGGCGCAGCACAAGGGTGAAGGAGCCCTCCGGAATACCTTGAGGAGCTTCCGCAGTACCAAAGGGAGATTGTTTGATCGAGAGGGAGGCTTCCTCAATGGAGGCGGTGACCTCCAGCTCCTTGACATCGGGTACACAGGCAGCCCCCAGGAGGAAGATGAGGGTGAGAGGAAGGGTAGGGCGAGGGAGATTCATTGGAGGGGGGGAGGGGTGATGCCGTTGCGACGAGCCTCGTCGCAGACTAGCTGAACATCGGTCGGCTTACCGTCGTTGATGACAATCTTGAACTCGACGCGGCGATTTTTCTCGAAGGCTTCCGCGGTGGCACCTGGGTCGACTGGGCAGAAAGAGCCGTAACCTATGGCTCGGAGGCGCTTGGGATCGATCCCGCGGTTGACCAGGGCCTTCATGACGGAGTTGGCCCTGTCCTTCGTCAGCTTGAGGTTGAGGGTCTTGCTACCCCGGGCGTCGGCATGGCCTTGGATTTCAATGAGCTGGAATTCCGGGTGATCCTTGAGGGTGGTGGCCACTGCGTCGAGAAGTTGGTTGGACTCCGGGCGGATTTTGGCGGAGCCCGTTTCGAACTGGATCTTCTCCAGAATCAGGATGCTGTTGTCTTGAATGACCACGGGCCCGGTACTGTCAGGGCACCCGTCCTCGTCTTGGTGGTCGTTGAAAGTTTCCGCTTCGTTGGGGCATTTGTCCCGGACATCGGGGATGCCGTCGCCATCGTTGTCCGGGTCGGGGCACCCATCTTCATCCTGGAATTTGTCGAAATCTTCTGGTTCATTGGGGCAATTGTCGTTGACGTCGAGGATACCATCCTTGTCGTTGTCCGGGTCGGGGCAGCCATCCTCGTCCTCGAAACGATCCACATCCTCGGGTTCGTTGGGGCACTTGTCCCGGGAGTCAGGGATGCCGTCTTTGTCGCGGTCGCGGTCGTCGACGTCGGGGCAACCATCCTCGTCCTTATAGCCGTTCTGGATCTCAGGTTCGTTGGGGCACTCATCCTGGACGTCAGGGATACCGTCCTTATCGTTGTCTGGGTCGGGGCATCCGTCCGAGTCCTCGAATCCGTCTTTGTCCTCGGGTTGGTTGGGGCACTGATCCTCGTCGTCCAGGATGCCATCGCCGTCCTGGTCTGTGATGGAAGGCTCGAAGAGGAAACCGATGAAGCCTCGCTGGTCTGCCGCCATATATCCATCGCCAATGCGTACACCGCCGCCCAGCATCAAGTACGAGTTCTTCTCGACGAAGATTTTGAGACCTCCGATCACCTCTTGGGACAAGGCCACGGGGGCTGTCGACGTTCCGTCCAGCTGCCGGGCAAGGTAGGTTTCACCGATGAATTCCAGCTTGTCCAGGGCTCGTACTGCCATCGCAGCCCCAGCGGTTGCCAGGGCCTTGCTTGACTCGAAGCGCCCCCCCCGGAGCTGATCGAAGCGGGTCACCCCCCCCGGATTGCTCCCCCGGTAGCCGACGTTGACTCCGAGCCGTACCGCACGCTTCCCGAAATGCTTCTCGATAGCGAGTTGGGGCCAGTACCAGGGGCTGGGGTCAGCTCCCAGGTTCCGGGGGTCGCCTAGGGGGTAGCCGCCCTGGACGAGGAGCGCCAGGCCCACCGCCTGGGTGGGCCGGAGCAGGTTGAGTTTAAGGTGCAAGGCAGCGAAGCCGAACTTTTGTGAATCGAGCCGCTGAGAGTCGTAGACGTTGCCGGTGGCTCCCACCTGCTCGACCCCCTCCCCACCGAGGAGATTCACCGGCAAGTGGACTCCGAGGACCAGTCGCTGCGTGATTCCCACGTTGAAGCTGAAGGTGCCCTGGAACGAGTGGGAAATCAGCGCATCGGCGCCATACCCCTTCCGGAGCCGCATCAGTTTGTGTCCGTAGTCGGTCACCAGGCCGAAGCTGATGTTGCCGGAGCCTAGGGTGTCGGTGCCATTGACGGCAAAGAACCCCTTGGAATCGATGGCCGGGCGAAACAGGTGAGTGTCGAGGCCGGGGCCATTGAAGGAAGGTACGCGCTCCTGCGCCCAGGTAGGCCCGGACAAGGCCGCGAAGGCGGCAAGGATCGCCAGGCCAATCATGCGTGTGCGCATGGTTGCGACCCTAGCACCTGGTCAGAAAGGAGGGCAACGAACCCAAGTCCAGCTAGAATCTCTCCGACCTTGCGCTATTCTGCCTTCCCTCGTCGATCCTCAGCATCCCGTCAAAGTGCCATCCTCCTGCTGTCCGTGGTCTGTGCTTCTGCCGCAGTGGCTCAGGAACGCCCTACCCTTGCAGGTACTTGGAACGCCAGCCCCCTAACCGAGGCGTGGAACTTGGGGGATTGGGGGGAGGCCTGCGGTCCTCGTCCTACCCCCCGGGGCGTGGGCGGTGGCGTGGTGGCCATTGCCGAGTCTGGGGGTGAGCTGACCTTTAGCGGTGGAAGTTACCCGCGCACCAACGGGTGCTACGAGATGGGTGGAGGCATCTATGTTCTCTCTCACTCAGCCTCGCCTCGGGGCTGGCGCACCACCTGCGGCACCGCTCCTGGCGACCCTCGGCGCGCCACCATCATCACTACCATCACTGCCACGGACAGGCTGATCTCCTTTGATGAAACGGGACAGTACCAGTTTCTGATCCAGGGGCAGAACTGTACCGCCAGTGTCCGCAGGAGCCGGACATACACGTTGATTCGCCGCCAGGGAGAAGAAGTGCCACCGACAGCCACGTCCGTTGTGCCTCCAGCTACCTCCATAGGGAAGACGGCCCCTGAAGCCCCGAAAGCAGAGGCTAGGCCGGCACCTTCGTGTGACCATCCTGGAGAGCCCGCGCGGATCGAGCTTCGCCCGGGGCGCAAGGTGCTCAAACCCGGCGAAACATTTTCTGCAAAGGCATTGCTGCTGGACGAGGCGGGGTGCCAGCTGGGAGGAACCCTAGCCTGGTCGGTACAACCTGTGGGGGCCGGTGTGACTGTGGGACCGACAGGGCTGATCTCCGTGGCGCAAGGTGCTCGTGAAGGAGAAGTGACGGTGCTGGCCGGGGTTAGTGGCAAGGCGGCCCGCATGATCGTGGAGGTGGTATCCCCAGAGCGCTATGCACAACTGTTGGCAGCAGGGACCGAGCGGAGGGGAGAAGATGAGGTGGCTGTGGCTGTGCTGGCAGCTGGGAGCGTGGGTTCCTCGGAGGCGGTGGGGCAGGATGACTCAGGGAAACGCCGGATGATGTTCGCCGGCGTGGTTGGGGGGGTGGTCATGGTGCTAGTGGGGGTAGGGGTGGGAATGATGAAGCGGACCCGCCCTGAAGAGGAGTTGGTAGAGGAGCTGGTCCGGACAGAGCCGACCCAACAAGTGGTGAGGAAGAAGCGGGTCGTGGTCAAGGTGGCTGCATCCGCAGCGCTCTATTGTCCCTTCTGCAAGCGGGGGTACTCTCCAGGGCCTGCTTTCTGCCCAGAGGACGGTACGAAGTTGGAGGCGAACCCGAACTGGAAGCACCCTGGAGCCGGACCTTGACCGCAAGGGCGCCACAAGCGATGGATCCCCCGGTTGGGTTGCACGTCTAACTGAGACAACAGCTCCGCCGTTCTTCCCTCCCCAACGTGGACTAGACTACCCTGAAGGTCGCGATGAAGATCACGTGCTCCTCTTGCTCCGCCAAGTACACCATCGCCGACGAGAAAGTCCGCGGTCGAACCGTTAAGATCAAGTGCAAGAAGTGCGGGGCAACGATCACAGCCGGTCCAGGGACAGAGGAGCTGGCAGGGGCCAGTGCCGAAACTAGCCCCTTCGTTCAGGCGGGCGTTCAGGCGGGCGGAGAGTGGATGGTCAACGTAGGGGAGGGCGACCAGCGCTCCTTGTCGGTGAAGCAGGTTCTTGAGCTCTACCAGCAAGGTGTGATCTCTGACGAAACCTACGTGTGGCGGGATGGAATGTCCGGGTGGCTGCCTCTAGCCTCTATCCCTGAGATTGCTTCGATGCTCCCTGCTCGGGCCCCCGCTGCCCCCTCCGAGATGGACGACGGGATGCCTACCATGATGGCGCCTGCCTTCGGTGTTCAGCCTGCCGTTTCTGCTGCTCCTTTGCCAGCAGTCGAAGCGCCGTCTCCAGCTCCAGCAGCCGCACGACGTGCTTCCTCCAAGGGGCGTGATCTCTTTGCTCCCGCAGATGATGCGGTAGCTGCCGGCTTTGCCACCCCCACCTCTCCCTCCAGACCACCTCCACCTCGTCGCCCCGAGCCCCCTGCCCCCGGGATGATGAACAGCGATGAGGCTTCTGGCATCCTCGACATCCGAAAGCTCCAGGGGGCCCTCGAGGCCAAAGCAGATGCATCAAAGAAGAAGGACGAGAAGGTCGACGACATCATGAACCTGAGTGGTGGCGCCCTTTTCTCGTCCCCGATGGTTTCTCCTGACCTCAACGCACTGGCTCCTCCCGACCTCTCGGCACCACCACCCCAGGAGCCAGAGCCTCCTAAGCCTGTCGCTCTTGCCGCTACCCCAACCCCAGCAGCGCCGACGCCTGCCGAGCAGCCCAAGAAGCCCAAAATTGCGTTGCTCGCTCTGGGGGGCGTTGCCCTCCTGGGGCTAGGTATCGGCGGTACTGTGCTGGTGATGAATCGTCAACAGGGCGGTGAGACGGAGAGCAAGACCGCTGCGATGGCCTCCGCCGACCCCGAGAAGAAGGGCGATAGCAGGGCCAAGGCGGATGAAAAGAGGGACGAGCCTAAGATCGAATCTTCTCACCACCATGAGAAAAAGGACGACAAGAAGACCGCGGAGGCGGAACCCGAACCTCCCCCTGGCAAGGAGCTGACCCCAGAGGAGAAGAAGCGCCGGGACGAGGCCTTCAAGAAGAAGAAGGAAGAGGAAAAAAAGAAGAAGGAAGAGGAAGAAGCAAAGAAGAAGGCCAAAGAAGAAGAAGAGGCGAAGAAGAAGGCTGAGGCGGAGAACACCGCAGCCGCAGCCGCTCCTGGTGGCGACAAGCCCTTCGATCGCGCCGCCGCTAACTCCGCGCTCAGCTCCATCGCTGCTTCTGCTGCAAGCTGCAAGAAGCCGGATGGTCCCACCGGCTCCGGTAAGGTTGCGGTCACCTTCGCTCCTTCAGGCAATGTGACCACCGCCAACATTGAGGGCTCCTTTGCTGGAACTAGCGTCGGAAGCTGCGTGGCCGCGCGCTTCCGTGCTGCCAAGGTTCCCCCCTTCTCCGGGAGCCCCGTCACCGTCCGTAAGACCTTCACCATCAACTGATTCGGTAGGCTCTCTCGATCGCTGCCCCTCCATATAGAAGGCATGGACTTATTCCTACGCACGTCCCCCTTTCCCTCCTTGTCGTTCTCTTGCCTACTCTCCCTACCCGCGATGGCTGTGCTCTTGGAGTGCACTGTTCCCCCGGAGCCCTGGTGGGAGAGATCCGCGGTAGACCGCCCCCCTTGCCCTTATTGCACCCACTCGTCCCCATCGGGGGGAGCGTCGTCGAGCTGGGGAGGACGTCGCCGGAGCAGCTCGGCGGCAGCGACGCGGACCGGGGCATTGGCATCGGTGATCTCATAGACCAGACGTAGCTCATGGTGGACGAGGAGCAGCACCATGGGAACGGCAACCTCCGGAGGGGTAGCGGGGTTGAGCACAAGGGCCATGCGGACCCGAGGGCGAGTGGACCAGCGGACGTTGCGGGCGATCTCCCCGAGGATGTCGGGAAAATTGGGCCGTCGTGCGGCGATCCGCAACACGTCGTCCTCGGTGAGCCTCGGATTGCCTAGCAGCATGCGGATTACGTCCGGGTGAGGATCGCGGAGCAGACGGTCAAAAGCACGGCGATCCGGGCGACGAGCAAGAGATTTGCGCTCCCCTAGGGAGAGGGAACGGTCCGCGCCCTGGGGCAGCGCCCGAGCTTGGGGATCATCCACGTGGGGCTGGTAGGTGGGCCACCGTAGGAAGCGATCCAGGGAGAGCAGCGAGCCTGCAGCAGCCTCCTCCCGAAGACGCTGGGCCAGTTCCGCTGCGCCGTCGTGGAGCAGGGCACGGATCACCGACATCAGCACAACGCGGGCTTGAGGCGACGCCTGCTCTGCCTCCTGGCAGAGCTGGTTGAGGGCACGAGCCGCCTCAGGGAGCGGGGCACGGTAGAGCTGCTCCCGCACCCAAGCGTCCCGCATTGGGAGATCGACTAGGGCAAGGGCCCCCGTGCAGAGTGTGTCGTAGTGCAGTATGGTGCCATCGGCCATCAAGGATCGAGGAAGCCATCGATGACCTCCAGGGCAAGTTCATAGCGCTCCAGCGGAGGCATGATGTAAGCGCCAGCGACCCGGTGCTTGACGGCGGCGAGCATCTCCCGAGCGATGGCGACGCCCTCGCGACGGGCATCCGGGCCAGAGCCTGCCTTGCGCATGCGCTCTCGGATAGGCTCGGGGATCTGCATCCCGGGCACCTCGTTGTGAAGGAACTCGGCGTTGCGGTGGCTGGCCAGGGGAAGCAGCCCGACGAGCACCGGCAGGTCAAGGGGCGCAATATCGTCAAGGAAGCGGTTAAGAACCGCCGGATCGTAGACTGGCTGAGTCATCACCAACTCGGCCCCTGCGGATTTCTTTATCCGGAGCCTACGGAGCTCCCGGTCGTAGTTCATGGCCGCAGGCTCGGCTCCGGTAGCCAGCAGGAACGAGGTGGGGTGCCCTATCGCACGCCCTCCTGGATCAAGCCCCCGGTTGAGCCCGGAGGCCAGCCGCAAGATACCTACCGAATCTAGGTCGTAGACTGCGGTAGCGTCAGGGAACTCGCCCATGCGAGGCGGATCGCCGGTGATGATGACTAGGTTGCGGATCCCAAGGGAGTGAGCGCCTAGGAGGTGAGCGAGCTGTGCGAGGAGGTTTCGGTCGCGACCACAGACGTGAAGGATGGTTTCGATTCCGAGCTGCTGCTGCATTTGCACCGCGAGAGCCAGGTTGCTCATACGCGCCTGGGCCCGGGCTCCGTCGGCGATGTTGATCACGTCCACCCCAGCCGAGGTAAGCATGCGAGCTGCCTCCACGGGGCGGGTTAGGTCGAGGCCGATGGGTGGGTTGACTTCGACGGACACCACGAAGCGCTTACCCAGCTTGGCCGCGAACTTGCTTTTCTCCCCTTTAGGAGTCGGATTGACCCCCTTCGGTGGAGGCGGAAGCCAATCGACCTCAACGGCGGGGTGTTCCTCTGTAGGGTCCGGTTGAGAGGATGTGCTGGCCTCCATGCGGGCGGCAGCCGCGATCTTCTTGATGTGCTCAGGGGTGGTGCCGCAGCAGCCGCCAACAAGCCTAACGCCAAGCTTGTAGAAGCGACGCGCGAAGCGGAGAAAGTAGTCAGGGGTAGAAACGTAGATCAGCCGGTCATCGACCTTGTGAGGAAGGCCGGCATTGGGCATCACAGAGATCGGCAGGCCGAGGCCCATGAGCTTCTCAGCAGCGTCGAGGACAATCTGGGGGCCGACGGAGCAATTGAGGCCGAGACCGTCGGCACCGAGGTCACGGAGGCGCTGCCCGACGGTGGCAACGCTAACGCCGTCGACCAGCTCGCAGCGTTCGTTGGGGGAAACCTGGACGAACACTGGGATTGTCCCAGCGACGGACCGAGCTGCCCGAAGCGCCAGCTCCGCCTCCAGGGACTGGTGCATGGTTTCGATGAGGAGTACATCCACACCGGCTTCGACCAAGGCTTCAGCTTGCTCCCGGAAGGCATCCCGCACCTGCTCTCGCTCCTCGGCAGAAACACCCAGGAGGGGCTGGCCGGTGGGACCTATGGCACCAGCGATGTAGGCAGCACCGTGGGCAGATTTCCTGGCGATCTGTACCGCAGCGAGGTTGATCTCCCGCACCTTGCCTTCGAGCCCATGACGGTGGAGGCGGAACCGGTTAGCACCGAAGGTGTTGGTTTCGATGACCTGGGCGCCTGCACGAAAGTAAGCCTCGTGGATGCGGTAGATCAGCTCAGGTCGAGAGAGATTTAGCTCCTCGTAGTTGATGTTGAAGACGACCCCACGCTCGTAGAGCTGGGTACCCATAGCACCGTCAGCCACGAGAGGACCGGCTTGAAGCGCCTGGAGGAAAGGCAAAGAGGTATCCACCGAGGGCATACACAGGACGGTAGAACTTGACTGTCAGATCAGCAATTGCCACCTCACGTTTGTCGCTTGCAAGGGCCAGTGGGTACTCGATGATAGCGAGCCATGAAGATTCTCTACGGAGTCGTCGGTGAGGGGATGGGCCACGCGATGCGGTCACGGGTGGTGCTTGAGCATCTGATCAAGCAGGGCCATGAGGTTGAGATCATGGCGTCCGGGAGGGCCGAGCAGTTCTTGAGGAAACGATTCGACGGAGTGAACAAAATCCATGGGTTCCACATCATCTATGAGGAAAACCGTGTCCGCCGTGGTTCCACACTGCTGTCGAACGTGCTCCAGGGTACGGCAGGGCTCCCGGAGAATATTCGGGCCTACTTCGATCTGATCCGTGATTTCAAGCCGGAGCTGGTAGTCTCCGACTTTGAATCCTGGACGTACGTGTATGGCAAGACCCACCGATTGCCGATCCTATCCATCGACAATATGCAAATCATCAACCGGTGCACCCATGCACCCGAGATCCTGGAGGGGTATCGTACGGATTTCGAGGTGACCAAGGCCTTCATCAAAAGCAAGCTGCCCTTCTGTGAGCACTACCTGATCACCACCTTCTTCTATCCCCAGGTTCGCAAGGATCGGACCACCCTAGTACCACCCATCCTGCGCCCGGAGATCCTGGAAGCACACCCTTCTGAGGGAGAGCACCTGCTGGTGTACCAGACCGGAGAGGGTTACACGACACTTCTTGATACGCTGCACAAAAGCGGGCTAGAGTGCCGCATCTATGGGATGCGCAGAAACATCACCGAAGAGCAAGTAGAGGGGAACCTCCGCTTCCGCCCCTTCAGCGAGCGGGTCTTTATCGACGATCTAGCCTCTGCCAGAGGGGTGATCGCCGGAGGAGGGTTTACGACCATGGGTGAGGCGGTCTACCTGCGGAAGCCGATGTTGGCAGTCCCTGTGGATCATCAGTTCGAGCAGGTGATGAACGCTCGCTATCTGGAGCAACTCGGCTACGGAAAGTATGCGAAGGATCTGAACAATAGCGCTCTGATCCGCACATTCTTGGACACCATCCCTACCTACCAGGAGAAGCTGGCTGGCTACCAGCAGGACGGCAATCGGCGCCTCTTCGAGGCCCTGGACGGGCTACTTGACAAGGCTGCCGCTGGGTTGCTTTAGGGTTCTGCCAACCACCTGAGCACAGCCCGGTTGAAGGCGTCTGGGTTCTCGATGCAAGACAGGTGGCCCGCGTGGGGGATCTCCTCCAAAACTCCGAGAGGGGTCAGGGCCATCATGGCGCGGATTTCCTCCGGCGGAGTGAGCGTATCCTGGGTGCCGACCAGACCCAATACGGGAATCCGGCAGGCTTGCAACGTTTCTGCATGATCGTCACGGTCTCGCAGGGCCACGATGGCTCCAGAGACAGAAGTGACGGGCTGATCCAGAGCAATCTGGCGGATCTCTTCCCGGATGGCGTTGCCCGTGAGGGGCCCCACAAGTCGCGGCAGAAGCTGGTCAAAGAGCCCAGCTACACCGCTCCCATGGAGCAATGCGAGCTGTCGCGCTCTTCCCTGCTTCGCCTCAGGAGTATCCGAGCTAGCCCGAGTATCACAAAGGATCAGCCGCTCAACCTTTGTAGGGTGCTTGGCCAGCAAGGCGAGGGCCACATACCCTCCCATCGACAGCCCTGCTACACGAGCCTGAGGGATCCCTAGGGTGTCGAGGAGAGTCGCTACATCATCAGCCATCTGACCTATGGAGATCGGTGGCCCCAGCCCCCGGGACCGTCCGAATCCACGGAGGTCCGGGGCGATTACTCGGTGGGTCGCCCCTAGCGCTCCGAGCTGCGCTCGCCAGAGGCGACTGTCCAAAGGAAACGCGTGGAGCAGCAGGAGGCAAGGGCCCGCCCCGTGGGAGATGTACGCCAAATCGGCCATGGTCCGGGAGCATGATTCGAGAAAGGGAGGTGCAGCAAGGCTTGACGGAGGATCCCAGGATCTCTATTGAATCTTCAAAATTTCTTGAAAGATCAAGAGGGAGTATGAAATGACAACGCCCCATCCCTCCCACCCTGCGGTACTTCTTGCAGCGGACGCTGTGGGGGACGTGATCGAGTATTGGGGGTTCCGGAAGGCACTGGGGCGAGTGTGGACGGTGCTCTACCTGTGGGATGGGCCGCTGTCAGCGGGAGACATTGGGGAGCGGCTGCAGATGTCGGCGGGGGCGGTGAGCATGGCGCTGACGGAGTTGCAGCGGTGGGCAGTGGTCAAGCGCGTGTGGTTGCCGGGGGAGCGCCGGGAGTTCTTCGAGGCAGAGGTGGATCTCTGGAAGATGATTGCGAAGGTGATCAGCGAGCGTGAGAGGTATCTGGCCAGGGGAGTGAGGGAGCGACTAGAGCAGGCGGGGAAGATGCTGGCGGAGAGCGGAAGTAGGGTGAAAGGCCAGCAGGAGAAATTGGAGAAGTTGGTTTCGGTAGCGCAGCTTGCCGAGCGAGTGATCGAGGCGTTCATCCAGTCGAGGATGGCAGATTTTTCGACGTTCACTGGGGCACTTGTCGAGCCTGAGGGGCGTCCTTCGAAAGCGCGCAGGGGGAGGTGAACACGATGACGGAGGAAGTGATCATCGGGCAAGGCGACAGGATGCTGGCGCGTCTGGAGTCGAGTGCTCGTGGCGGTGGGGCGGCCGTCGTGGCGGACAGGCTAGTGGCGATGCGAGCCTTTCTTGGGGACGATCTGAGGCAGGTGGAGGAGGAACTGGGAGTGCTGGAGGGGAAAGCGACGCCATTGCACCGAAGTGCTCGGCACCTGTTGGATCTTGGGGGCAAGCGGTTGAGACCGATCTGCGTAGCGCTTGCTTCACGTGTGGGGAGAGGGTTCGTGCCGGCGGCTCGAGAGATCGCAGTCGCGGTGGAATTGATCCATAGCGCGACCCTGCTCCATGACGACGTGGTCGACGTGGGGGATCTACGGCGAGGAGCACCGACCGCACGGGTACTCTACGGCAACGCTGCGTCCATCTTCGCAGGAGACTGGTTGCTAGTGGATGCACTTCAGCGGATCCAACGTGTCGGCATCCCTGGGCTGCTGGATCGGGTGCTTGGGGTTCTCAAAGAGATGCTGGATGCAGAGGCACTCCAGCTAGAGAACCGGGGCAAGCTCCGGGTACCACAGGCAGATTATTTCCGAGTGATCGAGGGGAAGACAGCATCTCTGTTTCGGTGGGGGATGTTTGCTGGAGGGCGGGCAGGGGAGGCAAGTCCAGGTCAGTGCGAAGCGCTGGCTTGCTTTGGCCAATCGTTGGGGGTGGCGTTTCAGGTGATCGATGATGTTTTGGACGTGGCCGGCGACGAGGCCACGGTAGGAAAGACCATGTTCGCGGATTTGCGGGAGGGGAAGGTGACATTCCCGCTGCTGGTGGCCTTGGATCGGGACGCTGGGCTGGAGGAGATGCTCCGAGAGGTTCTCGGTGGCGAGGAGACTGGAGGTGAGGTGGACATTGCTCTTCGGATCCGGGCTAGCGGCGCCGTGGAGGAGAGTCTTGCCCTGGCCGCACGGCTGTCTTCGGAGGCTCTTGGGCACCTGGTCGCGCTTCCACCTGGTCCTGTACGAGACGCTCTGGAGGGAGTTGCGCTGGCCATGTTGCACCGCGTTCATTGAGGAGAATCGATGGTGATCTATCTCAAGCCAGGGGCTGATGCGGACCTCGTGAAGAAAGCACTGATCGCCCGAGGTCAGTGGGTCCAGCAGGTGGAGAAAGGGCGCAACGGTGAGGTGCTTGGCTTCCAGCTCGCCTCCTTCTCCTCGGCGATCCCTGCCGCAGAGTTGGAGAGGATTGAGGGGGTAGCCCGGGTTGGTGTTCCTGCCAGCGAACACCCCCGGGTTGATGCTCAGGGGCCTCGGGTTTCCGTGAGTGGCACGGAGGTAGGTGGTGGTGCTCCGCCCGTGCTGCTCTCCGGCCCCTGCGCCGTTGAGTCCGAGGAGCGCATCCACGAAATCGCCCGCCAGCTTGCCCCCCTTGGTGTCTCCTTTCTCCGCGGTGGGGCCTACAAGCCTCGTACCTCGCCCTACAACTTTCAGGGGCACGGAGCTGAAGCACTCCGGTGGCTGCGCAGGGCTGCTGATGCGCACGGACTCAAAGTGGTCACGGAGGCGATGAGCGAGGTGGATGTCCCTCTGGTAGCCGAGTTCGCTGACTTGCTCCAAATCGGCTCGCGCAACATGCAGAATTTTTCCTTGCTCAAGGCAGCCGGTCGGAGTGGACGCCCGGTGCTGCTCAAGCGGGCCATGTCGGCCACCGTGGAGGAGTGGCTGCTCGCCGGAGAGTATCTTCTCGTTCACGGAGCGCCAGGAGTGATCTTCTGTGAGCGGGGAATCCGTGGATTTGACGGGTCTACAAGGAATCTCCTGGATCTCGGGGCAGTGGCGTTGTTGTCCACTGTGCATCGGCTGCCGGTCGTGGTGGATCCTTCCCACGCGACCGGTCGAAGGGATCTGGTGCTTCCGCTAGCAAAAGCGGCGCTGGCTGCAGGAGCAGCGGGAGTGATGATCGAAACTCATGATGACCCGTCGCAGGCGCTAAGCGACGGCCCGCAGGCACTGCTTCCCTGGCAGCTCCGCGAGCTTGCGCCGTTCGGAGAGAAGCGATGACTACCTCTCGAATCAGCGGTTTTTCTCGATATTCGCTCCGAGAGCGGCTGGAGGAGTTGACCCGTGCAGGGGAGCTGGACGAGGAGACAACAGCCTTCTTCCACCGAGGTGGTGGTCTAGATGTGACGGTGGCAGACCGGATGAGCGAGAACGTGGTAGCGACCCACGGGCTACCGTTGGCGGTAGCTAGAAGGGCCATATGCGACTCCAGCAGCGCAGATTCCTGTCTTCGGAGGGTACATGACCGTGCAGCCGATTCGCCCCGGCAGTGGGGCTATGTTCGATGCCATTGCGGAACGGTATGACCTGCTCAACCGGCTCATCTCCCTCGGCTTGGATCAGCGATGGCGTGCCCAGCTTGTCGAGGCCATCGGCCCGCGCCCTGGGCATCGGGTTCTTGACCTCGCAACGGGAACTGGCGACGTCGCTCTGCTGCTTGCCGAACGGTATCCCGAGGTAACCGTGGTGGGATTGGACCCGTCCTCCAACATGCTCCATCTTGCCCGGAACAAGGCGAAACAGCGCATCCCGAATGGCAAGATCGAGCTGGTCCAGGGCGAGGCTGAACACCTCCCCTTCGAGGACAGCACCTTCGACGGGTGCACGATGGCCTTCGGTATCCGAAACGTTGCGGATCGGTCCGAGGCGCTCCGGGAGATGGCTCGGGTGGTGCGTCCCGGCGGTCGCATCGCCATCTTGGAGCTCAACGAACCTCGCGCTGGGCTCCTTGCACCTCTCGCTAGGTTTCATGTCCACCGGGTTGTCCCTGCAATCGGTGCTGCACTCTCCGGCGCTCAAGAGTATGGCTACCTCCAGGCGTCCATTGCTGCTTTCCCCCCTCCTGAGGAATTTTCCGCCTTGATGGCCTCCTCGGGCCTGGATGTGCTCTCGGTCCGGCTGATGACCTTTGGCGTGGTCTGTCTCTTCGTCGCCTCTCCCTCCTCAACTAGGTAACCCATTGGACGCGGATATCGCCTCCCTGCTGGTCGCTCCCCTGCCGGACGTCCCCCTCTCCCTCCGGATCGAGGCTCCCTGTGTCGACCCCGTCGCGTTTCTACGCTTGCCTCTCCCAGGAGAGCCACTCCTGTGGGATGCCTCTAGCTGGGGAGAAAGTGCTGTGGCCGCCCGCGGCGTCGTTGTCCGCTGGAACTTGATGTCGAAGACGCTGAATTCCGTAGGGAGAGAAGTGAGCGCCTTTCTACGCTCTATGGAGAAACGTTCCGCACCCTGCAGCACATCCGATGAGCCTCGTTGCTACGGTGGAGTCTCCTTCGATCGTGCTGGACCTAGTGAGGTCTGGGTAGGGTTTGGATCAGGTAGCTTCGTGCTTCCTAGATTTCTCTATGAGCAGCATGGCGGACACGCCTGGCTTCGCCTCCATGTGCTCCCTGGGGAACCCCTGCTACCGATGCTTGATGCCCTCCAGCAGGCACGGCGTAGCCTATTCGATCTTCCTCCCAGGGCTTCCGTGCAGCCTGCAGGCCCGTTCCATCTCACCGAGGATACGGAGGGCTACCGTCGGGTGGTCCTTGCAGCGCTGTCTGCCATCGCGGAGGGGGTCTTGGAAAAAGTGGTCGTAGCTCGCTACCTGCTTCTAGAAGGCGGCCCTATCGACCCTTGGTCCGTCCTGGACAGGCTAGAAGGCGAGCCTATGGTACGTTTCGCCTTTGGGCGGGGAAACCAGGTCTTCCTGGGTGCCACCCCAGAGCGGCTGGTTTCTCTCGACGGGAGGTATGTGGCGACAGAGGCGTTGGCGGGCTCTATCCAGGCAGCCCCTGGGGCCTCCTCCTCACTCTTGGCCTCCAATAAGGATCGAAGAGAACATCAGGTTGTGGTTGAAGCCATCTTGCAGGCTCTTGCTCCCTTCTGCATCCACCTCGATGCGCCGCATGCCCCGGAAGTCCGCCCTTTGCGGCATCTACTGCACTTGCGAACCCCCATAAAGGGAGAGGCCAAAGAGGCTCTCCATGTGTTGGATCTCGTCGGAGCTCTCCATCCGACACCAGCGGTTTGTGGGCTCCCACGGGAGGTGGCGGCAGCATGGCTCCGAGAGAACGAAGGGCTTGAACGGGGCTGGTACGCAGCTCCCGTGGGTTGGTTCGACGCTCAGGGCCGGGGCACTTTCGCGGTGGCGCTTCGCTCAGCTCTGCTTCAGGGCTCATCGGCTCGCATCTTTGTTGGGGCAGGGGTGGTGCAGGGCTCCACACCGGACGGAGAACTTTACGAAACCTCTCTTAAGGCCCGTTCCCTTCTAGATGCTTTGGGAATATGACCGTAAGTGGGAATCTTCACTTGGCCTGGTGTCGACTGCTGGCCCGGAGTTTCGCTCTGGCTGGGGTTTCCGATGTGGTCATCAGCCCGGGATCAAGGTCAACACCCCTTGTTCTCGGCTTCGAGGCAGAGGAGGAGATCGAAAAGCATACGATCCTGGATGAGCGATCGGCAGCCTTCTTTGCCCTAGGGATGGCGCGAGCTAGCGGGGTGCTGGTGGCTCTGGTTTGCACTTCTGGGACTGCTGGAGCTCACTACTTCCCGGCGATTCTCGAGGCATCTCAGGCGAGGGTTCCGCTGCTCGTGCTGACGACGGACCGACCCTGGGAAGACCACCATTGCGGCGCGTCCCAGACGATGGACCAGGGGAAGCTCTTCGGGAGCCATGTGCGCCATTTCGCGGAGTTGGGCCTGCCGGATGTAGAAGCCTTGCAAGCTGTTCCGCGGATCGCCGCTCAGGCGGCTGCGGCAACGATGTACCCAGATCCTGGGCCAGTTCACCTCAATATCTGCTTCCGTAAGCCTCTGGAGCCTGTGGATGCGCCGCGTCCGGAACCCCACGAAGCGGAAGTGGAGCGGCTTCTGTCTGCAGGAATTCCTCTAGCATATGCTCCGGAAATCCAGCCGTCGCCCACGGGGATCCGCCGGCTTGCGGCCCTTTGCGCTCGGGTCCGGCGGGGATTGGTGGTGGCAGGGCCTGCGCCTTGGTCCCAAATCCATTTGGTTCCGGAGGTGCTGCGGCTATCTGCAGCACTGGGGTATCCCATCTGCGCGGAAACCTCCAGCCAGCTCCGCCAAGGTTCCTGCTCGCCCTTCTGCATTCCATCCTTTGATCTGCTGTTTCGCAGCCAAGGCTTTTTGGAACGCCACCGTCCAGAACTCATTCTAGAACTCGGGATGGCACCGGTTTCCGGGGCCTATGGGGCCTGGCTTTCCTTGCGCTCTTGCGTTCCACGGGTCGTCATTGCACCCCATGGCTGGAACGATCCCCACGGAAATGCTGCCATGATGCTGTTCTCGCCAGTGGGGGAGGCGATCCGGGCCTTGCTTACCTCATTGACTTCGCAGCGCCTACCAGTCCATCCAGAGCCGGGATGGGTGGAGGCCTGGGCCGAGGGGCAACGGGTGGTGGAAGATCAATTCGCTTCTGAACTCTCCGAGCGACAACTCACGGAGGCTGTCGTGGCACGGATGGTCGCGTCCGCAATACCGCCCGGGGCGACACTCCTGGTGGGCAACAGCGGACCGATCCGCGACCTGGACCAACATGGCGGTATGCTGGCTCGGGACGTCCGTGTAGTGCATCAACGGGGGGTTGCGGGCATCGACGGGTGGGTGGCTGCAGCAGCGGGAGCGCGGGCAGCAACGGAGGGACCAGTCGTGCTGCTCTTGGGAGACATTGCCCTGCTCCACGACATCGGGAGCCTCCAGCTCATTCGTGACGACGGCCCCCTGGTGATTGTGGTGATCAACAACAATGGAGGGAGAATCTTTGAGCAGCTCCCTCTGGCGCGGTGTGCAGAAGTCGCCGAGGCGTTTCAGCAGCATTTCCTCACCCCTCACGGGCTCACCTTTGGGGCCTTCGCCACTGCGTGGGGGCTCCGTTACGCTTGTGCCTCCTCGCCAGCCTTCCTCCGAGAGGCGATGTCCGAGGCCCTCGCCTACCCGAGTCCGATGCTCGTCGAGGCTGTGATTGACCCGGTGGAGAGTGCTCGTCGCCGCACTGCCTTTTGGTCTGCACTCGCCCCTCGCCTGGAGGCTATCCCATGAGCCGACCGGTCCTTGTCACCCTCCATGGTTTTCTGGGTGCTCCTTCCCTCTGGGAGCGGTGTTTTGCCATGGTTCCCTCCTGGCCTTGTGGGGTCGAGCACCGGTGGTTGCCAGGGCATGGGCCGGACCCTTGGCAGCCTCCCTCAGGAATCCGCGGGTTTGACCTCATTCTGGAGGCCTTTGCTGCGACCCTCCCCGCTTATGCGATCCTAGTAGGTTACTCCTTCGGGGCTCGCCTAGCCTTGTCGCTCCTGGCCCGGTATCCTAAGCGTTTCCCCGGGGTTGTTGCCTTCGGAGCCCACCTGGGACTGGAGGAGGTGCAGCTCCGCACCTTGCGTCTAGCGGAAGACGAAGCCCATGCCTTGCAAATCGAGCAAGAGGGGCTCCCTGCCTTTGTCGAGCGCTGGGAGCGCCTGCCACTGTTCTCCACCCAGCGAGCGCTCCCCGTCCCTCTGTTGGAGGAACAGCGTGCGACACGTGTTCTCCATAATCCAGCCGCTGTTGCCTGGGCGCTGCGTTCCCTCGGATTGGGGACCATGCCCTCCTTGTGGGAGTTGCTTCCTCACCAGCTTACGCGAGTTGTCCTGGTCACGGGGGCCCTGGACATCACCTACACGGAGCTGGCACAACGTGCGGCTTCCTCCGGTGTTCCGCACCTCCAGGTTGCCGGATGCGGCCATAATGTCCCCTTGGAGGAGCCGCTGGTATCCGCACAGATTGTCCAGCGTCATGTGGATCGATGGCTCAGGGAGGTGGCGTGAGCGAAGTGTCGCCCGGATCGGTGAAGGTGTGGGTGCTTGCGGCAAGGCCAGCGACGCTCTTGGTGGGGCTAGTGCCGGTACTGGTGGGTACGGCGCTAGCGGTAGGGGAGGGGAGGCACCGGTGGGGGCCAGCAGCAGCGGCGCTATGGGGTTCGATCTTCCTCCAGATCGGGTCGAACTTCGCCAACGACGTGTTCGACTACGAGAAGGGGGCGGACACGGCGGAGCGACTGGGGCCCACGCGCGCGACGCAAGCGGGGCTGCTGACGTCGCAGCAGGTGAAGACTGGGATGGCGGTCAGCTTTCTGCTGGCCTTCGCAGCAGGGATCTACCTTACGGTGGTAGCGGGTTGGCCGATCATCGTGATCGGGCTGTGCTCTATTGCTGCAGCGATTGCGTACACGGGGGGTTCTTATCCCCTGGGGTACAACGGGCTGGGAGAGGTCTTTGTGTTCCTATTCTTCGGCCTGGTAGCCGTACCGGGGACGGTCTTTGTACAAGCTGGGCAGGTGCTTCCAGCTGCGTGGCTCGCAGCAATCCCGGTAGGGTCGTTGGCCGCAGCAGTGCTGGTAGTAAACAACGTTCGAGATCACGAAACCGATCGAGTAGCGGGGAAGAAAACCCTAGTCGTGCGCCTAGGCCGCTCCTTCGGCGTCAGGATGTACCTGGCATTCCTACTACTCTCCTGGGTCGTTCCAGCGGGGATGGTGGCTCTGCGCCTCACCAGTCCATGGGCGCTGTTGTCGCTGCTCACCGTACCGCTAGGACTACGCCTTTGGAGAGTGCTTCGTTCCGAGTATTCCGGCCCTGTGCTCAACCGATGCCTTGCGGGGACAGCACGCCTGCTCTTCCTTTTTGGCCTGCTGTTGGCGGTGGGGTTGGCTCGTGGGGGGGGGAGATGATGGCTTACCTGCGCCTAGTAGGTGGAGAGATACCTCGGGCGCTGTACAATGTCAGATCCCGTTGGACCTCACGGCGAGGGCTCTGGTTGACCATCTCCCAGGGTGAGCAGTCGGGCATTGGTGAGGCATCACCACTCCCGGGGTACTCCCCAGATGATCTCGCCAGCGTCCAGGTGGAACTCGAGCAGTTTTTGCCGTTTCTCGAACGGATCCCGGAATGTCCGGAAGATCCCTACGAAATAGAGGCTCTTTGCGCTAAGTATCTTGCTTGCCCTTCGGCACGCTTTGCTGTAGAGAGCGCCTTGCTTGCTCTCTTGAGCAAGCAGCGCAACCTCCCGGTGCATCGGCTCTTTTGCTCGGATACGGTGCCGCTGCCAGTCAGTGGGTTGCTCCAAGGAGGGAGCCCGGAGGAACAGATCAAGGAAGCGGGAGGCAAAGCGGCACGGGGGCTCCGGTGTTTGAAGCTCAAGGTGGGGGAACGCTCGGTTGAGGAGGAGTTGACCAGGCTCCAGGTGCTCCAAGCAGCGCTAGGACCGGAGATACGCCTACGCCTAGATGCCAACGGAGCCTATACGCCAGGGCAGGTCACCTGGCTAGCAGAGCGGCTCCAGGGAGGAAGTGTGGTTGAGATTGAAGAGCCGGTGGCACCAGAGTGCTGGTCAGAGCTTCCACCTCCGCCGAAGGGGATTCTTTGGGGTGCCGACGAATCGCTCCGGCAGTGTAGCGAAGAGCTGCTAAGGAGCCCAGTATGTGGATTCTTCGTGGTGAAGCCTGCAGTGCTGGGGTGGTTTGGAGCATTGCGGCTGGCAGAGCAAGCAAGGACAAAGGGGAAAGGAGTTATCGTAACGCACCTATTCGACGGACCCGTGGCCCTGGAGGCATGCCGCGAGCTAGCGCGAGCGCTGGGGCCAGGGCTGCTTCCGTGCGGTGTGGACGAGCATGAGGCACTCGGGGCTTACCCTGCGTGGGGGGTGGGGGCAGGGGGCTCGCCGCGGGGGTGAGGTTCTGGTACGGCGCCAGGCCATGTCCGTGAGCAAGCGATTCGCTGAGATCCGCGCCCGCATCGAGCAGGGCGGTGCGCCCAGGTACCACCAGAAGAACGCGGAGCAGGGGAAGCTCTTTGCACGCAAGCGTATCGAGCTGTTGCTGGATCCAGGGAGTTTCATTGAGGACGCGGCATTGGCGAACAACCTCAACCCAGAGCTGCCTGCAGACGGCGTGGTCACTGGTACCGGCACGATCGATGGTCGGATCATGGCGGTGATGGCCAACGACTCGACCGTCAAGGCAGGATCCTGGGGGGCTCGGACCGTGGAGAAGATCCTGCGGATTCAGGAGACTGCGGAGCGGCTTCAGTGTCCTCTTTTCTACCTGGTGGATTCAGCGGGGGCGCGGATCACGGATCAAGTAGAAATGTTCCCCGGGCGACGCGGAGCCGGTCGGATCTTCTACAACCAGGTGAGGCTGAGCGGGCGCATCCCTCAAGTTTGTCTTCTGTTCGGGCCATCCGCAGCAGGAGGGGCCTACATTCCAGCCTTCTGCGACATTGTGGTCATGGTGGACGGAAACGCCAGCATGTACCTCGGCTCGCCTCGGATGGCGGAGATGGTCATCGGGGAGAAGGTTTCCCTGGAGGAGATGGGCGGCGCCAAAATGCATTGCTCGGTGAGCGGTTGCGGCGACGTACTGGTCAAGACGGAGGAGGAGGCACTGAGCTTTGCCCGGCGCTACATCGGCTATTTCCCGTCGAACTGGGAGCAAGCGCCCCCTGTTGGGAAGGGCAAGGGGCCGAAGGAGGGCCTCAAGCCCATGGAGGAGATCATCCCTCAGGACGAAAACAAGCCCTTCGACATGATGCAGGTCATCGAACACATTGTGGACGAAGGATCCTTCTGCGAGATCAAGAAGCTCTTCGCTCGGGAACTCCTCACCGGCTTCGCCCGTATCGACGGCCGCCCCGTCGGCATCGTCGCCAACCAGCCGAAGTGGCTCGGTGGCGTTCTCTTTGTCGATAGCGCAGACAAGGCGGCTCGCTTTATCTGGCTCTGTGACGCCTTCAACATTCCCCTGCTTTACCTTGCGGATGTCCCTGGCTTCATGATCGGCACCAAGGTAGAGCGCCAAGGTATCATCCGGGCCGGCGCTAAGATGATCGCTGCCGTGAGCGAGGCTACCGTGCCCAAGGTTTCCGTGGTGATCCGCAAGGCCTACGGCGCCGGCCTCTACGCCATGTGTGGACCTGCCTTTGAGCCGGATTGCTGCCTCGCTCTCCCCTTCGCCAGCATCGCTGTAATGGGCCCTCAGGCAGCGGTGAATGCGGTCTATTACAACAAGATCCAGCAGATCCCTGATGGGCCCGAGCGAGATGCGGAGGTAAACCGCCTCCGGGAAGAGTATCGCCAGGATGTAGATCTCGCCAAGCTGGCCAGCGAGCTAGTAGTGGATGACGTGATCGCCCCCTCTGAGCTGCGCAAGCAGATTGCCATGCGTTTTGCCCGGTATGCCTGCAAGCATGAGCCCCGCCCACCTCGTAAGCACCTTGTCCCTCCGGTGTTACCATGACGAACTTGCGTATCGCCGCTGCCCAGCTCAACAGCCAAGAGGACGTCACCGAAAATCTCACTGTGGTGGAGCGGCTAGCTGGGGAGGCTCGGCAGCAGGGAGCTTCGGTGCTGCTCCTCCCTGAAAACTTTGCCTTCCTGGGCGGGACGGACGAGCAGCGACGTACTGTGGCCGAGGCAGTGGACGGCAACGGACCGATCCTCGCAACCCTCAGGCGTCTGGCACGAGAGCACGATCTCACGGTAATTGGCGGGGGCTTCCCTGAGCGAACGACCAACCCGGATCGCCCTCACAACACGGCGGTCGTCGTTGGCCCGGACGGGGAGGTAAAGGCTGTCTATCGGAAGATTCACCTGTTCGACGTGGAGGTAGGCGACGGGCAGACCTACCGGGAGAGCGCAGCGGTCACTCCGGGAGAAACCCCAGTGGTGGTGGAGATCCAGGGGGTGCCGGTAGGGCTCTCGATCTGCTACGATATACGATTCCCTGAGCTATATCGGCGGCTCGTCGATCTAGGCGCCGAGGTGCTATTGGTGCCAGCTGCCTTTACCCTGGTTACCGGCAAGGATCACTGGCATGTACTGCTTCGGGCGCGAGCCATCGAGAGCCAGTGCTACGTGGTGGCTGCAGCCCAATGGGGCACCCACCCGCGAGGACGCACCACCTTCGGCAAGAGCCTGATCGTCGACCCCTGGGGCGATGTCATCGCCCAGGCCAGTGAGGGGGTGGGGCTGGTGACCGCAACCATTGACCGGGAGCGCCTGCGCCGGGTTCGGGTCAGTCTGCCCAGCCTTCGGCACCGACGACTCCAGTTAGAGCTGGCTTGAAATAGCCTCTTATACGGGTTCCAGAACACCAAGGCGGAGGAAGTGGAGGAGCTTGTAGCGCTGAAAGCGGTCCAATTCTCGGCTCAGCTCCTCTTCGTGGGCCTTGCGGCCTTGGAGGGGACGCCCATCGATGATAAGGCGACGGTTGGCGCCCTCCAGGGTAGCGACGGCGTGGGCTACTGCATCCCGGAGGCCTGCGGTAACGATGCTGTGGAGCAGGTAAGCCTCACGGACACTGATCCCGATGCCGGTACCGGCGTAGGGGGCAGCGACAAGCTGCTTCTTAGCCCGGTTCGCTATGATATCGACGACCGTCTGCTCGTTGAAGGGGAGAGGGAATCGATAGCGTCCCCGATCACTGAGGCGAGGTTCGGTGGGGCGGTGGGCCCAAGGGCGCAGCAGATCGCAGGCCACCATACGGGCGAGCGAGGTGAGCGCCATGGAGTTGTTACGACCCATAGCCCAGAGGGAGTCGAACACCTCTGCCACGGTCCGTGGACCATCCTTGAACAGTTCGAAGAGGGCGCGCTCGTGCTCCTCCTTGAAGGAGAGGGTACCGGCGGAAACCTTAACCTCTGGCTGGAAGATGTGGTTGCTGCGACGAGGGCCTACTAGGCGGGAGAGGAGGGCGGGATTGCTTGATGGCTCGCGGGCAAAGGCTGCATCGGGAGTACCCTTGAGGAAGACATCGCGGCGAAAGGATGCATTGCCTAGGAAATCTCGCATCTGTTCCCGGTCGATGGGGTCGACAACCTCGCGGGCGAGCGCAAGCTTGGGGCGGGAGAGATAGAAGCTGGGCTCAGTCTGCTCTAGGGTGGCGGTGGTAAGCCAGGTGAGTTTGGCAACGCGGAGTTCCTGGACGACATCCTGGAAGAAGAACAGCGTCCAATCCTTGTTGAAGTACTCGTGGGCAAGGTACGAAACGTCACTCTTGAGGATGCGTTCGATACGGTTCCTGTAACTACGAGAAGCTGCCTCTTTGTTCTGGGTATCCCAGTATTTGCGAAGCCATTCGATCGCGGTCTTGATCTTGGTTTCGATGTCTCCCGGAGTGCGGGCTGCCACGTCAAGCATCAGCCTGCGGACGGTCACCATCTCGGACCACCCTGGCAACGCATTGTAGCTGACATAGGCGAGCCCACCGGGCTTGAGGCGGTCGCGGAGGAACGTCACGATGTGCTGGCGGTTCTCCGCGCTCACCCAGGACCAGATCCCGTGGAGTACGATGTAGTCGAACTCCGGGAGGTTCTTCTCATGGACAAGGTCTGCGAAGGAGCGCTCCAAGAAGGTTACGTTGCGGATACCGCCCTGCTCGGCTGTGCGCCGGCCATTGGCGATGTGGCTGGGGTTGAAATCCATCCCGTAGAAGGAGGCTTTAGGATGGGATGCGGCAAAGACATTAAGAGAGAGTCCGTTGCCGCAGCCTAGCTCGCCGTAGGTAAAGGGATCGTCAGCCCCCGGCGGGGTATGACCCCGGAGGAGCGCCACCCAGGCGAGGTTGGTTGGGCTCAGCTCTTTGTGGAAACCCCATGTGTAGTCAATCTCGGTAACGTAGCCTTCACCCCAATCGTCGCTCATAAGGCCTTCTAGAGCACGTTGCACGCAGGAGCCAACAGGGTCTAATCCCTGTCGTGAGCTCACACTTTCGTTTCTTGCTATTCGTCCTACCTGCCGGCTGCGTCACCGGGGGGGCGGCCTGGATGGCCCAGCCCCTCGGAGGCGATGATCCAAGCTGGACTTCTAGTCCCCTCACAGCTGCCACGAAGTCGGCCTCCGCAATGCCATCCGTCACCTCTGCCCCCCCTCCCGGCCCCCCTGCATCCCGGACGCTGGGGGGCAAGGTGTTGGGGACGTTCCGCAACACGTACTACAACTTCCCCAGCGCTGCGGACTACCGGGATGGGCCGCCCGTCCGGTTGATGTCGGCGACCTGTACGGTGCTGGCGGAGGTGCCTCAGTCCTTCCATGACGTCGTGTGCGTCCAGGGGAGCGGGCGACTCAAGGATGGCACCACCGTGAGCTTCGCCCGGCGCGATTGCGAGTGTGCTGCGCTCTGTCCCCGAAGCAACCAAAAGATTTGCTTCGATGCGCTGGATCGGGGTCAGTTCCCCTGGGGGCGTGGGGCTACGGGTCGCCCGATCACGCCCCTGCTCACCGTGGCCGTCGACCCCTCGGTGATCGAGCTAGGGACGGCCCTCTACCTGCCCGAGTTCGATGGGCTTCCCCGGGAGGAGGGCGGAGAACCCCACGACGGCTGCTTTGTGGCCCAGGATCGAGGGGTGCGCGTCCAGGGGAACCACATCGACATCTTCACGGGGCTGGAGAGCACCACGAGGCTCTGGAATCAGCTTGTCCCCAGCAACAAGGGGGTCACGGTGATCGTCGGATCGCCGCGGTGTCAGCGCTGAAGGGCTCGAAGCCGGGATTGAATCTTTCCAGCAGGAGGGCGTCTAGCGCAGGAGCAGGCATGAATCCCCGTCTGACAACGAGAGGCAAGACCCCAATGAACCTGTTTCCTTGGAAACCCGCGTCCCTGCTTGGCTTGTTCCCCCTCTTGCTCACAGGCTGTCCAAACCCCAACGTCTACGGCACCCCACGCACCACAGCCAAGGGAGAGATTTCCCACACTGTTGCGGCAGAAGCCCTCTCGATCCGGGGCGAATCGACCATGACCTCCACGACTACGGACGCCTCTGGTCAACCTGTAACCCGAACGACCAAAGAAGATGTCTCGGTGACTGTGCCCACCTTCCCTACCTACCAGATCAGATACGGTGTGGGGGATGAGGTGGATTTGGGCTTTTCCGTCCGGAACCTGAGCTCCCTGGGGGCTGACGTCAAGTACAACCCAGTCCGGGGGAAATCGCTGGATCTCGCCATCGATCCTGGGTTTCAGTTTTTCCGGCTGTCCTCTACGGCATCGGATGGCAGTTCGGCCTCGGTTAACGTGGCCTACCTCCATCTGCCGCTGCTCCTCGGGCTTAACTTGGGGAGCTCTGCGACCCTGGTGCTCACGCCAGGCGGTGTGGTGGCGCTGGCGAGCGGGAGCGCGTCGAATACTTCTGGGAGAGATTCGGTGGCTAGCAGCAGCGGGTTCCTGGCGCGCTTCGGCCTAGGCCTGAACTTGCGGATCTCCCCTTCCTTCGCCTTGCAGCCGGAGGTGACTGCGATGCGTCAGCTTTCCGACACGAAGGGCACGATCTTCCTCGCAGGCCTCGGGTTCAACTTCGGCAAGCTGCCCACATTCTGATCAGATGGAATCGACGGGGCCTGCTCCCTGGCGGACGATGGTCGGCGGGGTGCTGGTGAGATCGACTACAGTGGTTGGGATCCTGCCGCCGACACCCGCGTCCAACACAAGCCCCAATCCTGGGAACCGGTTGTCGATCTCATCTGGATCAATCAGTGCGTCTTCCTCCTCGGGGAGGTTGGCTGTGGTGCTGATCACCGGCCTCCCCAAACCGCGGGCTACGGCCAGAATCACCTCGTGGTTGGGGATTCGGATGCCAACGGTCTTACGCTTGCTCTGGATCAGCCGGGGTACCTCCCGAGTCGCCTCCAAGATGAAGCAGTAGGGCCCTGGCAGCAGGCGCTTGAGGATGCGGTAGGTCGGGTTCTCGACGATCGCGTAGCGAGCGATGTCGCTCAGGTCTGGGCAGATGAAGGCGAGGGGCCTTGCCCGATCCATGCCTTTGATTTGGTAGAGCCGGTCGACCGCCTTCTTGTTGAGCAGATCGCACCCCAATCCATACACGGTATCGGTAGGGTAAGCGATGATCTCTCCCCGCTCTAGAGCGTCCACGGCACGCTGGATCTTCCGAGGTTCAGGGTGGTCAGGGTTGATCTGGACAAGCATAGACGAGCTAGCGTTCTAGTGCAGCTGAAGCCTGCCGAATAGCCTTGGCCACCTCAGTTGTTGTGGGCGAGGGCGAAGGCGAGCACGCCAAGGGGGATCCTCAACTTGCCCAGGAGTACCGTTGCTTCCCCCAACCCGTCCACATGGCGTCGTTGGAGCTCGACCCCGAAGAGGCTGAACCCCACCGCCACCGAGCCGCCGAAGCGGCCCTTGGTATTCATGGATGGCCCTGCCTGAAGCCATAGTCCCGAGTTCAGATCAATGTAGGAGTTACGCACCCAGGGCCAAGTGCCGAGGAACACTGGGGTTTGCAAGAAAGGTCCGAACCGCCTCGCGCACA
>JANWXX010000200.1:0-1758 GCA_025057345.1 Polyangiaceae bacterium
CGTAATTAGGTGCCTTGCTCCCTCCCCGTCTGCCGCCACCGCTCGAGCCAGATCCTGCGCCACCGCCAGAAGTGCAGCCCCCAACACCTGCCCGCTAGGACTATCCGCCGAAGTGATCGGCTCATTCTCTGCAAGGCCACTCGCCAGAGCCAGCGCGGTGTCATTCGTTGAACTGTCCCCGTCCACGCTCAGCAAGTGGAAGGATCCATCTACTGCCCACCGAAGAAGCGTGTCCAGGGTGTCTGGTGTGATCACAGCATCGGTCAGCAGAAAAGCCAGCACTGTCCCCAGGTTCGGGTGTACCATCCCCGAGCCCTTCGCCACTCCGAGAACCCGCACGCAGTCCCCTCCGACGAATAGCTCCCGAGAGGCGATCTTCTGCACTCGATCCGTGGTGTGAATCGCTTCTGCAAAGGGCTCTACTTCTGGCCCCAAGCGCTCCACCAGAGCCGGTGTGGCCGCTTCGATCTTCGCCACCGGTAGCGGAACTCCCATGATCCCCGTAGAGCAAGTGAGCACCGCCTCGTTGGAAACCCCTAGCGCCCGGGCTATGGCTTCGGCCATCCGCCGGTCTGCTTCGGCTCCTTCTGGGCCCGTCAATGCGTTGGCGTTTCCGCTATTGACCACCACGGCCCTTATTCTCACGCTGGGCACCAGCGAAGGGCTCCGATCCACCGCGGCAGCCCTTGCCCTCGACCGGGTAAAGCAGCCGGCAGCCACCGCATCCACCTCGCAGAAAAGCAGCGCCAGATCAGGTCGCTTGACCCGCACTCCGGAAGCTACCCCCGCGTACAGGAACCCGAGAGGGCCCTTATGCCCATTCATCGGAAGCCAGCCTCGTGCATCAAGGCGCCACCCTTAGAAAACCCCCACTCCCCGGTCAAGCTCTCCGGCATTCTATTCTCCATGAAAAAAACGGATCGCCGTCGTGGATGAAGGCCACGGGTTGGCTCTCAAGGCTCTCCTGCCCTACCCACCGGGGAGGTAAGCACAGAAGCCCTACGTTCCCCCTTACGATCTCGTACCCATCCCATGGCGAAAGCCAAGTCTGGCGAGGAGCCTCAGGAGGGGCGAACATGATACAAGGCGACGCCATGAGCAAAAGCGTACTGGTCACGGGGGCCTCCGGGTTCCTCGGTTCACGGGTGGTGCGGGCGCTGGTGGAGGCAAGCCAACCTGTGAAAGCGCTTGTTCGGGCGTCATCGAGCCTCCGGGCTCTCTCTGGGCTGACATCGAGCGAGGTGACGGTGGTAGTGGGCGACGTGCGAGTGGAGCACTCGATCTACCGAGCACTGGCGGGCTGCGATCGGATGATTCATGTCGCGGCAGTGAACCGACTGTGGTCGCGTAATCCAAGGGACATCCTCGACCCAGCCATTGAGGGAACCCGCGCCGCACTAACTGCAGCTCGTAAGCGGGGCATCCGGCGGGTGGTCTACACCTCCTCGGTGGCGACGCTGGGAACGACCCCAGCCCCAGAGCCAATGACCGAAGACCACGCCTTCAACCTCGAGGATCCTGCAACCTATATTGAGGCGAAGAAGATAGCTGAGGAGGTGGCACTCTCCTTCCGGCACGAGATGGAGGTGATCGTGGCACTTCCCTCGGTGCTGGTGGGTCCAGGGGATATCAAACCGACCCCCGCAGGAGATGGCCTCCTCCGATTTCTCTCCTGGAATGTACCGCTCCTCGATTTCCCGGTCACCGAGGGAGGGCTCAACTACGTGGATGTCGACGATGTAGCCCAGGGACACTTGT
>JANWXX010000200.1:1768-8466 GCA_025057345.1 Polyangiaceae bacterium
CGACCGGGGGACTCCCGGCGAGCGTTACATCCTGGGGGGTGACAACCTGACCTACGAACAGTTCTTCACCCTCGCCGCAGAGTTGACCGGTGTAGGTGGGCCTGGAGGCCTCATCCGCAGAGGCACGGCCCAGCTAGTGGCTTCCCTGATGGAGCTTCGGGCCCGACTAGGTGGACCTGAGCCGTTGCTCAGCGCCAAAGCCGCCCGAGACTATGCGGGTGCCTACGCCTACGTCTCCTCTGCTAAGGCAGAAGCGCTTGGCTACCAACACCGCCCTGCCCGGAGGGCGCTCGCCCGAGGAATTCAATGGTTCCTGGAGAATGGCTATCTGCGGGAAGCCAGCGCCAAGAAGCTCCGACTTCACCTCCGCTCACTAGGGTAGATCCCCAGGGGTCGGTGGCATTACCCTAAGCAGGTGCTTTCCCGCTTCTTCCTGCCGCGCCCTGTGGTGCCGCTGTCGACGAGGCTGGAGACCTCTCGCCTGATCTTGCGCCCTCCTGAACGAGGAGACGCCACGGGATTGCGAACGCTCACGGCGCGCAACGCCGAGCACCTACGCCCCTGGAGCCCCGCCCCCGCCCCAGGGCGTGACCCCCTAGCTCTTGAGGAAATTCGCACGATGATTGAGCGCCAGCGAGAGGAGTGGGTCCAGGATCGCACCTATGCCTTTCTCCTACAGCTTCGTGCTACCCGTGCGTTGATCGGGCGTATGACGCTCTCACAAGTGGTCCGGGGGCCCATGCAGGGAGCCAACCTCGGCTACTGGATCGACGAAGCTCATCAGAGCTCTGGGCTGACTACAGAGGCGGCCCGCGAAGTAGTCAGCTTTGCCTTCGGGCCGCTGCGACTACACCGGATCCAGGCAGGCACTCTGCCGCATAATACCGCCAGCCAGCGGGTGCTCACCAAGGTCGGCTTTCGCCAGGAGGGCTATGCACGAGACTACCTCCAAATTGCTGGCCGTTGGCAGGATCATGTGCTCTTTGCCATCACGGCCGACGAGTTGGACACTACCAGATAAACCTCATGGCCAGCGAATCCCTACGCGCCGCAGCCGCCCCTCCTGCGCGCTACTGTCGTCCCCCACCAGCACCCAGCCGGGCCCCTGCACCGGGGTTACGTCCGCTGCCGCACCAGCAAAGAGTGGAGCCAGATCCCCCAACCGCAACCTACGCTCTCCACGCCTCCAAGAGAAGGCCGAGAGCCAGAGCTGTCGCCCCTCCGGACGACCCACCACGAAGCTGCAGGAGGCATCCTGACATCGCACCGAGAGGGAGGATAGAGGTCCTGGCTTGTCCAGCTCCAGAACCTCTGGGAGAGAGCGGATGGCTCCGTCCGGCCCGAGGAACGTCAGGTGGATCTGCGCCGATCGGGCCTGGCTCTCCGAAGGGGGGGGATGCTCCAGCCAAGCGAGAAGAACCGAGTCCCCCAGGCTTTGGAGCTGGAGGGAACGACCATGCTCCGGGGTGGAGGCGACGCGGACCTCGTCGCCAATCTTGCTCCCATCATCGGCCCGGAGTCGGGCAACAAAGACGTCACCAAGGCCCTCCGAGGGTGCGCTGCGACTGTCAGAGAAGGCCACGATGGCGGTCTGCTCCTGAACCAGTAGCGCTAGCTCGGAGGCATCCCCAGGTGCCGAGGTAATCCGCTGCTCGCCCCCCTTGCGGCGCAGCGACCCATCCACCCGCGCCGCGTACACCTCCCCATTTCCATCGCGGGTGTCGACCCAGACGACCAACCAGCCGTCCTCCACCGGGGCCACTGCTACATCCAGCACGTCCCCGCGCGCCCGGGTGAGCATCTGTTGGCCCAAACGTTTCCCCTCGTGATCCACCCGGGTGAGGAAAACTTCCGGGTCACCGTTGTCCCTAGCCACCCAGGCGAGGCAGGCTTCCTTGCGGCGGGGGCTCCCGGCGATGGCTACTCCAGGGGAGGAGAGCGCACGGACCGAGAGGGTTCTCGGGGGCCCTACGGAGCCGTCCTTCTCAAGAGGGTGGACCGTAACGATTGCTCCACGCCCTGGGGTACTTTTGGCGTTTCGCTTGTGGGCGCGGTCCTTCTCTGCCTCTGCCCGTTGGTCTACGTCGGCGGGAAGGGGAGGAGGAGTACTGCCCTCCAGGTGATCGGTGACGGAAGCCGCCACCCAACCATCATGCACGGGGGCGACCGCCACCTCAGCTAGCCTAGGCCCCGCCCAGAGCGTCGCCAGTGAGGAAGCTCCGGGGATATCTGGAAGATCCATACGACGGACCAGAGGAGGCCATGTTTCCGAAGGCTCAGCCTCAAGGCGGATCAGCAGAGAGGTTCTCTCATCGAGAGCAAGGGCAGAGCATTCTGTAGGACCACAGCGCAGAGCCAAGGTAGCCTCTGGGGGGTACCCGGAAGGAAGGAGGACGGGAGCCTGAAGCCCCGGGGAGAGGTCGGCGCCAAGGCGGAGAAAGACCGGGGAGAGAGGAGCTTTGCTACAGCCCTCTACGCCGAAGCAGGGGCGATCGGCCGTAAGCGCAGCGAAGCCACCCGGAGCAGCATGAATCAGGGGAGTCGATCCATCGTTCAAGCCGTAGTGAATGGCACCTTCCGCGACAGGAGCGCGGAGGTCAGCAGGGAAGGAAGTCAGGCGAATCCAGCGACCCTCAGGGCCCCTAGAGAGGGCCAGATCATCCCAGGCAACCAGCAGCCCGCCGTCCTGGGCAGGGTGAAGGGAGATGAGCCCCTGATCACCCGCGCTCCGGAGGGCTTCGCGGGGAGGCCTGAGGAGCCTGCCGTCATGGGAGAGGGCAGCGATCTTGACACGAGGCTCGAAGGGGCCTCGCTCATCCCAAGCGACGAAGACACGATCCGGGGTCGCCGCGGCCTCCATCTCGGAGCCGAAGACAGGTTCTGTCTGCAGAGGCACCGGGGAGGAAGGGCGCGCACCTTCCCCCAGCGGCACAGCCACCGGACGCCCAGCAGCAGGGCCGTGGCTTTGGCCAAGCACTGCAAGAAGCATTGTCCCCTTGCGCGTTGCTACGGTCTGCCAAGAGGCTGCGCCATCCAGCAGTACATGGACGCTGCCACCACGCTCCCCATGTTCCCCCAGATCCATCCCATGGACACGCCCTCCCGAAGCGGTAAGCAGGGTAAAGAAGACCAGGTTTCCTGTGGGTGACGCAGCAGCATCCACCCAGACCAGAGCTTCTGCGGTCTGGTGAACGAGGACCGTCTTGCCTCTCGGAGCGCCGGAGCCATCCAGGATGCGAGCTTCAACTGCGTGGCCTCCATCAACCCGACGAGCCCAGACTAGAATAAAGCCACCTGCTCGACCAGGGCGCAGGGAGAGAAGTTCGACGGAAGATGGGGCTGGTCCCAAGTCGTGGGTGATGTGTGCAAGTTCACCGCGCTCATCAAGGACACGAGCTTGCCAGGAGAGGATCCCACGGGGGTTTGGAGCAACGGTGAGGAGCAGCGCCCGATCCCCGTGGTTGGCCAGATACGGTCCGTGGCTTCCCTCGACGATGGGACCAAGGATGTGGGAAACCATAGCCCCTGGAGCCGGAAGCGGAGCCTCAACGGAAGCACGAGGCAAGGAGATGCGAGGCTGTGGAGTGAAGAGGGGATTCGCTGGATTCTTGCTGCATCCAGCAAGGAAGAGAAAACCAAGGCCAGAGAGGAGCCTTCGCACGGGGGGCACGGTGGCAGACACGCGCCCCTCTGACAACCGGATAGCTGGTTTTCTTCCCGCTCAGGCTGGCGGGAGGCCAGTACGACGCAGGCGCAGCGCCTTGTTGCCGTCGACCTCATAGAGCTCGACGATGCCCTCCTTGACCAAGTGGTCGAGGACACGTCGCTTGTCGTAGGAAGACACGTCGAACCCTGGACCTTTCCACCGGGTCACAAAGTAGTTGGCACCCACGTAGCCTCCCTTGAAACTCGCCTCAGCAAGTCGTAGCTGCTCAACGAATACATCGGCCAGATCCTGCGGGGGAGCAGGAGTGTTGCTGCTCGGAGAGGGCCCTGAATAGTCCCCTTCCTCTCCCGCCGGAGGCGGTTGGGAGCCGGTTGCAACCCCCATGGATTCGGGCGGATTCCAGGGAAGAGTAGGATCCTCGAATTCGGAGAGACCTTCGAGGAGATCGATGTGATCGAAAGCTACCTTGCGAAGCTGGAAGGAGAGGCCGGTACCTCCCCAGGACACCACATACACGATCTTGCCGAGCTGCTGGACTGCCTCCGCTACAGATGCATAATCTGCATCACCTGAAACCAGGATCATGATGTCGTAAGCATGGATCGCCGCCAGACGCACCATGTCGGCAACCATGGCTGTGTCGACTTCTTTCTCCTGGGAGAATCGGTTCTCTGCGCCGCATTCGATGCAGCGAAAGATACGAGATTTTCTTGGGAAACGATGGACAAAGAAGCCCGGCTGAAGCTCAAGCATGTCGAGGAAGCCGGCCAACTTCTTCTGTCCGTCCGAGCTAGCCTCCTCACTGGTTTCGACCCCCGTGTAGTAGTGGCAGCCAACCAGCGTCGTGCCGCCTACTCGTTGCACAAGCCACCGAGCGAGCCGCGTGAAATGGAGTCGTTGACCATAGGCTTGCTCGCGCCAGCCCGCATAAAAATTCTTTCCGTCAAAGAAGATGGCAACTTTCACCAGGAAATCTCCGCATGAGCAGGGGAATGAATGGTGGCGCCCCGTGCGCCAGGAAACCAGCTTTGCATAGAGGTCCAATGGTTCCAAGCACCAGCATGTTGGTTCATAGATGCTGGCGCGCGTAGTCTGCCCACTCGCCGGAGGGTTCCAATTCCAAGTAGCGACGCCATGCCGGGCGGGCACCGCGGCGATCCCCGGTCAGTTCGTGGGCCATCGCCAGGCAGAGTTGAGCATCCGCAAAGCGCGGGTTGCTTTCGGCAGCGGCCTCCAGGAACGGGATGGCCGAGGCGGCATTACCCCGGTGTAGCAGGCAAAAGCCCAGGTTGTAGAGGGCCTCCGGCTGGGCCGGGTCGATGTCCAGAGCTCGGTGGTAGAGGTCGATCGCCGCGTCCTCGTTGCCCTGACGATAGCGGAGGTTCCCAAGGTTGTTGTAGGCCAGTGCCAGCGTCGGATCGTAGGCCAGGGCACGCTGATAGAGCTCGCACGCCTCCTCCACGCAGGCCGGATCCTCGTCTAGCTCGCAAGCACGCCGGTAGAGCTGGAAGGCTACTCGCTTTCGTTCCACCTCGCACCGAGGCCGGAGTAGCCGTACTACGTCATCGCGGAGTTGCCTCACCTTGAAATCAAGGAGGAGCTGACCTGTCAGCGGTTCGAAGGGAGCACCAGGACCGTGAACCACGACCCTGTGACCATCGGAGGCGATTCGTAGTTCGGCAAGCGAGCGCACCGCCTTAGGCAACCTGCTGCGCAGTGCCTGCACCGAATCGATCACCTTCCGAAGCTTGACCCCGTGAGCAAGGAGCCCCTGCACAGCACGGAGGATCACCAGATCCCGAAAGGTGTAAGTACGACGCCCACCGACTTCGCTAGAAGGCACGACGATCCCCTCCCGATCAAGGCGCCGAAGTCGTGCCGTCGAGAGCCCTGTCAATCTGGTCACCTCCGTCATGGAGAAGACATCAGCCACAAGCTCCGGCTCCGGCAGAGGGAGGTGTACCTGGCGCCACGCCTCGTCCAGCTCTGCCTCCAGGTTTCCCCAGGGGATCTCCTCCCCCGGAGCTTCCATACGTCGCCGCCGTACAAAGTCGACGTGCACCACATTGCTTGCTGCTTTCTGCTCGTCGCCCATAACCTCGCACTGATCCTGCTTGTTTACTCCGGCGAGAGCAAAAAACGAACAGCCCATGGCGACAAGTCTTGACGGCCCGCCAGCCTTCGAGATCCCCTCCGGGTGCCCTAGACTCCCGGAGTTCTCCCCTGCGCTTGCCGTGTCGTCCTCCTCACGATCTTGAGCAAAAGATCTCGTCCACGTTCCCCCCGTACACCTTTGGCTCACCCCCACACCCTGGGCATCGCCGATCCCGCTCGTAACGTAGCTCTCGGAAACGCATCGATAGACCGTCATAGGTCAGCAATCTTCCCACCAGTAGTTCTCCCCGGCCCAGAAGGTACTTGATCACCTCGGTCGCCTGAATCACCCCGATCACCCCTGGGAGAACACCCAACACCCCAGCCTCCGCGCAGGAGGGCACAAGGTGCGGCAGCGGTGGCTCCGGGAAGAGGCATCGGTAGCAGGGGCCCCTCCAAGGCAAGAAGGTGGTCGCTTGCCCCTCGAATCGGAAGATGCTCCCGTGGATCACCGGCTTCTTGTGAAGCAAGCTCGCATCGTTCACCAGGTACCGGGTCGGGAAATTGTCGCACCCGTCCACTACAAGATCGAACGATTCGAAGATTCGGTCCACATTCCTCTGGGTCAGCCGCTCCGGAAACAGAATCACCTCTACCTCCGGGTTCAAGCCGCGGATTGCCTCCTCAGCACTCTCCACCTTTCGACGCCCCACTTGCGCTGTCGTATGGAGAATCTGGCGCTGAAGGTTCGATAGCTCCACCCGATCTTCATCTACCAGCCCCAGCGTCCCCACCCCCGCTGCCGCTAGGTAAAGTGCTGCCGGGCTCCCCAAGCCCCCTGCTCCCAGGAGCAGAACCTTGGCTCTCAGCAGCCTCGCCTGCCCCTCCTCTCCTACCTCAGGCAACCGCAGGTGGCGTTCATACCGCAATCGCTGCT
>JANWXX010000201.1 GCA_025057345.1 Polyangiaceae bacterium
ACCATGGGAGGTCTCGATCGGGCCACCCAGGCCCGGCGACAGCCTGGCTCCACTTTCAAGGCAGTTGTCTACAGCCTTGCCCTTCACCAGCGGAAGATCACTCCCGCCACCGTGTTCGACCTTGGAACACTGCCAGCCGTCCGAGGAGCCGCAGTAGAAGACGGAAGCACAGCCCAGCGGGTACGGCTTCGAGAAGCGGTGGCTCGGAGCCTCAACCCGGTTGCCCAGAAGGTTCTGGTGGACGCGGGCCCCGCAGAAGCAGTTCGATGGGCGCAAAAGATGGGGATTTCCTCCAAGCTAGGGGCCGACCTCTCCTTGGCCTTGGGCTCCTATGAGGTTAGCCCCCTGGAGATGGCCGGCGTTTACGGAACCTTTGCCGCCGGAGGCACCTACCAGCCTCCTCGTATCGTTACTCGCATCATCGGTCCGGATGGCGCCGAGATCCCGCTTCCTCCCCGTCCTGACCCGACCCCCGTGTTGGATCCCCAGGAGGCCTACCTGATGACCAGCCTCCTCACCTCCGTCGTCCGGGAAGGTACCGGCATGCGTGCCCGGGAGGTAGGCCGACCCGTTGCCGGGAAAACCGGAACCACCAACCAAGCCAAGGATGCCTGGTTCATCGGCTACTCCACCGAGCTGGTCTGTGCCGTCTGGGTAGGCTTCGATGACCCAAGACCGCTAGGCGGAGGCCGTGAATCTGGAGCTACCGCCGCGCTTCCCGCCTGGATCTCCTTCATGAAAGGTGCCCACTCTTCCCCCGCCACCGATTTCCCCCGACCCTCAGGATTGATTGAGGTAAAAATAGACCCATCCTCTGGGCTTCGGGCTTATGAAGATCAAATGGACGCTCTGATAGAGCTTTTTCTTCCTGGTACAGAGCCGCTCACCTTTGCCGAACGAGACGCGGGCCCCCTGCAGCCAGAACCTAGCCCAGTTGCAGATGCGGCGCCTTCCGGGAGCGGAGAGGGGGCTGGAGGGCATCCTCCAGGGGGAGAAGTCGACGCGGGAACCATCCCCGAATGAAGTCAAGGTTGGAGCCCCGAGCGCCAGAATTCCTTGTGAGTACGATACGTTCCTCTCCTGGTGCCATCATCCCTCCGCCTCCAAGCACTTTGCTTCTTCCCAGTAGGCGTCAAGCTCCTCAAGAGGCAGGGGTTTCTCCCCGGGAGGCCACCCTCCGTGCTTTTCCTTGACCCGACGCTCGACGTGAGCGAAGCGGGCGGTGAACTTCCGAATGGTCCCCCGCAAGGCAGCTTCCGCATCGATGTGGACATGGCGAGCCAGGTTGACTAGGGCAAAGAGCACATCTCCCAACTCCTCTTCGATGGCTCTAGGGTTACCGCGGGAGATGGCGGAATCGAGTTCGGCCAGCTCTTCTGAAACTTTGCGCCGAGAACCCTCGATATCCGGCCAATCGAAGCCCACGCGCTCGACCTTCTCCCCGATGCGCTGGGCCCGGTTGAGGGCCGGCATCCCCCGAGGCACGCTGTCGAGGAGCCCTTGGGCGCCCTTTTCCTGGGCCTTGATCTGCTCCCAGTTGGCAAGCACCTGGGCGCTGCTCTCAACAGTGACGGAGCCGTCACCAAAGACGTGGGGGTGGCGTCGAACGATCTTGTCGATGATGGCTTTGATGACATCATCGGGACCGAAAGAGCCTTCTTTGCGGGCAAGCTCCGCCTGGAACACCACTTGGAAGAGGAGATCCCCTAGCTCGGCCCGCAACTCGTTTCGGTCGCCGCGATCAATGGCTTCGACGACCTCGTGAGCCTCCTCAACCGTGTAACGGCGGAGTGATTCGAGAGTTTGCTCTCGGTCCCAAGGACAGCCGTCAGGAGCCAGCAGCCGCTGCATGAGTTCGACGAGGAAGGGAAAGGACTGGCCCCGTTGCTCCGAGAGCGGTGGGGCATCGACATTCGGGAAAGGTCGAGGCACGTCCCCGCGTGTAGCACGTTGCGGTATGTTCGGAGCCATGGCCTCGCCGAGCTGGCCAAAGATCCTCTGGACCGCGGCCCTCCCAATGCTGGTGAGTGGTTGCGTGTTGCCCTTTGGCTCACCGCCGGTACAGGTGCAAGCTGGGGCTGGCCTTCGGCGCCTCCAAGGGACGAAGCAGAAGGGTCCCGATCTCACATTTCCTGGGCAGGTTAAGGTGGGAATTCACCCGCTCCAGTACCTCTGGGGCTGGACCCGTCGCACTGTTGATGTTGGTGGTGGATACGTGGCTGACTTCGACAAGACACCGTTGATGCATGGAGCCCATGCCGAGGTTGCCCCGACCCTGCTTCGTGCTCGTCGCGGGCCCATCCGCCGACTTAGCCTCCGGGACCAGGCCCGGGCGCTCTATGCGGTCGGGTACTCCGGCTGGGGTTACGGCGGGGCCGTCCAGCTGAGCGGTGAGTAGGGCGGATTCGTTCCCGGCGTGATCGACCACCAGGCGGGAACCAGCGGGGTCACTGGCTATGGCTGGGGGGAGAGCACCGTCGGATTCTACGTGGAGATGGGTTATGGTCAGGTAGCTACTATCCATTTCACCATGACCGGGGGGCTTCAGTGGCGCACCCCAGCCACCATGGGGGCGGCATTCCTGGGGTTGGGCGACGAGAAGAGGCAAGAATGTACAAGAGCAGCACAAGGGCGAAGAGGGGCGCAGGCTGCGGGGTGAGTCAACTAGACCACTTCTTGATGGCTCATCGTATCGTCGAGATGACCAGGACGCTGCACAGTAAGAAAGCTTGGACGACCCTCACCGCAACACATCAGGAGGCTGCTCATCTCTGGTTCGCTCTCGTCATCCTCTACCATCGCCTTCGGTGGTTCCGGGGGAAGGCTTCACAGCCTTGAGGAAGCCGCGGCCCCCCAGCGTTGCGGTGGGGGGGGTCACACTGCGCTCATCGGGAATCCAGATCAGAAGCAACACTCCCGTGGTTTCGAACGTGGCTTCTAGGAGGGAGAAGGTGTACCCGTCGTGGTACGACCAGAAGAAGGAGTGAACGGAGCTATGGGAACAGCACGATGGGATCGGAACCCTACCGTGCAACGCGCAGCAATAGACCCTCAAGAACCTCGATGCGCAACCCAAGTAGCTGCATTCGACGGCCACCAGACGTATACAGCGCATGGCAATGTCGATGCAGCAAGTCGGCGTGGCTAGGCAATTCCGGCGGAATCCTGGCAAGCAGCTCAGCCATCGTAAGGTTGCTGAGGAACCTCCGCCGCTTTGAAGCGAAGGAGGTTCATCGAAGCTTTTCTCAACTGGCTCCCTTATCTTTTCTCACCCCACGATTCATGCCTGACCACGGATCATTTGGAGGAAATCCCCTCGCCTTTCTGGAGGCGGAGCTGGCGTCTTTGGAGGCTGCCGGTCAGCGTCGTCGCCGTATTTCGGGGAAGGAGCCGCCAGCGCTGGTGCTCTGCTCCAATGACTACCTCGGCTATGCTGCTGGGCGGCTCATCTTGCCACCGAAAGGCTCCCCGGTCGGTGCGACAGCTTCCCGGCTTATCGCTGGGGATCACCCGGAGCACCGCGCTCTGGAGGCTGCTGTCGCTTCCTGGCTCGGCTACGAGGACGCGCTGGTGTTCTCTAGCGGCTATGCGGCCAACGTAGGCCTCCTCTCCTCGCTACTCCGTCCCGGGGATACAGTAATCAGCGACGCGCTCAACCATGCTTCGATCATTGACGGTATCCGGCTAGCCCGGGTCCAGGCCACAATAGTTCCCCACAACGATGTGGAGGCGATAGAGCGAGCACTGAAGCAAGCACCCCTCGCAGGGCGCCGCTGGGTGGTGACGGAGGGCTACTTTAGCATGGATAGTGACCAGCCAGATCTCCGGTCTCTCCGTGCGCTCTGCGACCGATACGAGGCTGCACTCCTGGTCGACGATACCCACGCCCTTGGGGTCTTTGCCGAAGAAGGGCGAGGTACTTGCGCACTCCAAGGGATACGCCCCGATGCGCTGGTCGGCACCTTTGGCAAAGCGCTGGGAGGTCAGGGGGCCTTTGTGGCGGGCCCTACGCTCCTCACCGAGTGGCTTTGGAACCGCGCTCGTTCCTTTGTGTTCTCTACTGGGCTATCCCCCCTGTTGGCTGCCGCCAACCTTGCTGCAGTTCATATGGCACGCCAAGATGAAGAGGGTCGAACCCGCCTCGCCATCCTGGCCAGCAGGCTCCGGCAAGCTCTCCGAGGGCAGGGCTACCAGCTGATCGAAGGAAGCGTGGGCCCTATCATCCCGGTGCTTGTTGGCCCGGAAGAAGGCGCCATCCGTCTCTCCGAAGCCCTGCTCCGTCATGGCGTCCGTGTGCTTCCCATCCGGCCTCCCACGGTGCCCCCGGGAACCTCCCGGCTGCGGGTCACGGTACATGCAAGGCTCACCGAGGAGGAGTTGGAGCATGCAGTTGATGCCTTTCAGAAAGCCCACGGAGAAGCAGGATCGAGCTGAAACAAGTCATCAAGTACCGATTCGCTCATGGGTAGGCCTTCGGATCGTTGGGGTTTGCGCACCATGGCCGCGCTGATGCCCCTACAGCCACGTCGCGGTCGGTATGAGCAGGAACCCAGGTCAGGGCTCCACAGCCCCCTGAACTTCCGTTAGCTCCAACTGCTGCCCGAATAGGTCTACAGACGCCCATGCAGCCTCCAGTTTCAGCCCTCTCTTCTGCGCGCGCACTGGACCGCGAAGTTGCACCCGGCTCTGCGCCAGCTCGAAGGTCGCCTCTTCCGCCTCCGCATACAGCTCCGGGGTTTCGACAAGCACCCTGCCAGTCCCCCGGGCCCAGAGCACCTGCCCCTGAGGGTCGAAGCGCAGCTCCAGCCGCTGGCACCGGAGCGTCGCGTCCTTGCGGCGTAGTTCTACTCGCCCCTCCAGCAATGCACTGCGGGTTGCAAGATCAACTCGGAGCCGTGCTGCCCGTAGCTTCACCGGCACACCCTGCCAAGAGAAAGCAGCAGGAGAAACGGACCTGGAGGATATGGGAGCAGGTACATCCATGACCACTGAGGATGTGGATGGGGGTGGCGACGGGGATGAGGACGGGGACGGTGCAGCAAAGAGGACACCGCCGCAGGCCAGGGGCAGGGCACCAAGCAAGGTCACCCAAGAGGAACGATCACGGAGCATGGGTAGCCTTGGGGGCGAGGGCATCCATGAGGGCAGCAAGGCGAAGAGCGAGGGCGCCGGCGCCGGTGGCAGAGCGAGGAGCCCAGCGCATACTCTCTCGCTGAAGAGCTGCAGCACAGGGTAGGGCGACAGCCTCCAGCAGCCGCTCGGGAGGAAGCACCGCGATCTCTGTGGGTTGAGCGAGGCCAACCACCAGGCCCTGGAGTGCGGCGGAGACAGCAGGGCGGAGTGCCTCCACGGCAACGGCGCGATGCTCCTCGGAGGGAATCAGAGAGGTAGCGAGTATGGAGGTGAGTGGTTCCGTAAAACGCTGCAAGGCACGACTAGCAGCGTAGGAGCGGCTGGCAGCAGGGTCACTCTGGTCGAGGGGAGCGAGGTCTTCGAGAAGGGCACGTCGTGGTTCGTCGAGGGCGCGCCCGACCCGAAGGGCAAGGGAAGTTTGGTCGCGGTGAATCAAGGAGGCTGCCTGCACCAGGGCACCTCGAGCAGCAGCCTCGGATCGGGCGGCAGCAAGCTCGGCGGCGGCAAGCTCGCGAGCGCGGGCCAGCAGCGGGGTCAGGAGACCACGGACCCGGCGGCGCACAGCCAGGTCACGGAGCGAGGGGGCACGGATCGCGATTTGCTCAATCAGGGCCTCGACCTCAGCCCATCGAGAATGGGCGAGAGCCTCGGTGTCCCCGAGACGCCCGGCGAGCGCTTGGCGAGAGGACATGGCCACCACCGGAGCAAGGGATGTGAGACCGGTATCGTGGAGGCGCTCCTGAACGTAGGCGAGAACCCGCGCTCGGTCCTCGTCGCTCACTCGGTCGAGCTTGTTGACCAGGAATTGCACCGGGACACCGCCTTCACGGACCTCAGCGAGGACTGCCCGCTCGGTTTCCTTCCAGGGTTGAGAGGCGTCGAGGAGCCAGAGCACCAAGTGAACTTCCCGAAGGGCTTCCCGGGCAGAGGCAGCGTGGTCCACGTTAGGAGCATTGAAACCGGGGGTGTCGATGAGCTCTAGGTAGCGGAGACGCTCTAGGGGGTAGCCTACAGTAACCCGTTCGATCACACCATCATTCTGCTGGACTTCTGCCAGCGCCGCTCGGAGCCGCTCCGGGGGGACAACCCGTTCCGGTGCCCGGAGTACTTGGATACGAGCAAAGGGGTCCGGGGAGAAGACGACGTGATGGAGCGTAGCGGTGGTGGGGAGAACGCCGGTGGGGGCAATCTCGGCCCCCAGCAGTGCATTGACGAAGGTGCTCTTCCCTGCATTGAACTCCCCCATGATGGCGACTCGCAGGGGTCGCTCCGCCTCGACGGCAATGGCCTCCGTGGCCACTAGCGCTGCAGTATCATCCAAGGCACGGGCGGCACGGCGCAGCTCGCCCAGCACCCCGGGGACATCCGCGAGGCCATCCTGCGGAGCAAGGCGACCCATGATCTCGGCACGAAGGTGGACGGCCCAGGGAAGCTCACCTGCGCGGTCCAGAGCGTCGAGGGCCCCACGGAGGTCAGCAGAAGCCAAAGCGTCAAGGGCTACTAGGAGGGCGACCTCAGGCTCAGGACAAGGGAGAGATGCTGCAGCCAGCGCTCGATGCGCCTTACGCAAAGAGACATCATCCTGGAGGATTAGGGCCTGGGAAGCCAGCGCACGAGCAGCCTCTGTATCCCCCTGCTCGGCAGCCTGGGCCAATGCCTCAACGGAACCGCGAAGGTCGCCACGGGCCTGAGCCAACGCGGCCCGGAAGAGCGGGGCATGGAGGCCATCGAGAGAAGAAACCACCTCAAACGCCGGTCCTACGGCAGTAGGGCTCGCCGTGGCGAGGTACGAGGCGAGAGCCCTGGCAGCCCCCCGCTCATCAAGGATGTAGGCGCGGAGCAGATAGCCCATGGCATCACGGCCCTGGAGCGCAGCAAGTCGACCAAAGAGGAGAGCGCGACGACCATCTGCGGGCTCAGGGGGAGCAAGGGAGGAGGCAGCTTGGAGGGCCCCCTCGGTATCCCCCAGGTCGAGAAGCGCAATAGCACGGCGTTCTGCCACCGAGGGATCACCGGCATCCCTGACCCGATCGAGCCAAACGAGAGCACGGCGGGGATCACCTGCGGCAAGGTCCAAGTCCGCTAGGAGTACGGCGGCGGCTACCGCAACCTCACCGCCTCGAGGGTCCGCAACAGCACGGGACAGCGCATCCCGCACCTCATGAGCCTCATGGCCCGCACGAAGCTTGGCCCGACCAAGCCGAAGCCAGACCTCCGGAGCCCAAGGGACAACTTCCGCCAGGTCGCTCAGGAAAAGAACTGCCTGGTCATCCAGGAAGGCTCTTTCTGCGGCCTCGGCTGCCAGCAACAGGCCAATGGGGGACCGCGGCACCTTGGCCAGCAACTCTCGAGCATAGCGAAGCGCGAGGGAAGGATCACCTGCGGCAAGAGCACGCTCAGCCGCAAGGCGATCTTCCGCACCACCACGGGCCACGATGATGGCGCGGCCAAAGAAATCAGAGAGTTCTTCCTGGAGAGTCGGCACCGTGGACGAGCATACCCTAGGGCACCACTCGTGTACCTACCCCCAGTATAAAAATCAGAAGGGCGGCATCTCGTCGTCCTTGCCTGCGTCCTCGATCTCGGCGACGGGGGGCGGCGTGGTGGTGGTTTCTCCCTTCGGCGGACGGCCACGCCTGGCCTTGACCAAGGCAGGCGCGAAGGAGTCTGCGTCCTTCTCGTGCCACCGGAGGTAGTTAACCGCACGAGCCGTCTCGTCGTAGGCGCGGAGCAGCAAGGAGTAGGCCCGGTTACGCTGGTCCAAGCACTCCTCCAGCGACAGCTTGGCAGAATCGGAGCGGCGCAGAATCAGCAGCTCGGAGATCTCTTGGCCGAGAACCCGAGCTCGCTCGACCTCCTCTTGTTCGATGGGGCTCTTGTTCTTCACCCTGGGCCAGGCCTCGGTGTAGAGAGCCGCCAGCTCGACTAGGTCCGCAGCCATGTCCTCGTAGCCTTGGCCCGAGCGGATTGCCTTGACTTTGGCTTCATCTATCAGTCCCTTGAGAACCAGAGGTTCCGCAGCAGACAGCATGACTTTCCGAAGGTGGCGACCCTCCTCGATCATCTCGTTGAACTTGTCGGTACCGCCCTCGGTGTGGGCCGTGAGAGAAACCAAGCGCTCGGAGAAGGCAGCAGCCTGGATGTAGTCCTCCATTTCATCCAGGAAACGGACAGGATGGTGGGGGAGTGCCTCGGCAATGGCGTCCCGGAGAGACAAGAGGCGAGGAAGTGCTTTGCGGGCAGTCTCCAAAATCTGGCGGGGATCGCCCGGGGGAGGATCAGGGCGATCACCCAAGGCCTTGCGTTCTT
>JANWXX010000202.1 GCA_025057345.1 Polyangiaceae bacterium
ACGGCGAGGAAGGGGGAGCCGTGTTCACCGTACCCACCAAACATCCATCGGGGTTGCGAGGGTGGGGGGCAGCGGCGCTTGCCACGGCGGTGCTCGGAGCATTCTGGTCGGACCGGAGGGCAGGAATCGCCTGCGGGATCTGTGCTATACTCGCGATGCTATACTCGCACCCACGAACAGCGTGGAAGGGACACCCAGTGCTGGGCCCCCTGGTGAACACCTTGGGCTATGGGGTGCTCTCTCCTCTCGCGGGGTGGTTCGTAGCGGAGGTTCCCTTGGATTTCCGCACAGCAGCGGCCTTCGCTTCCCTTGCTCTGAGTGTACTGGGGAGCACCTTTGCAGCACAAGCGTTCCAGCAGGAGGACGATGCACGGCGAGGGTACCGGACACTAGTGGTGACCCATGGCCCAGCGACTTGCCTGCACGTCGCCCACTGGCTGATGCGCGCCAGCGTGGTGATAGTAGCGGTCCTCATGCTGATGGGGTATTATCCTCGCCTCTGCTTGGTGGGGTTGCCGGTGTTTTGGCTGGCAGAGCGGTGGATGGTCCGCTGGCGCAGCAAGCCAAGAGGCGGAACCCCTGCAGACGCAGTGGGGCTGCTCGCCCGGATGCTCCTGGGGGCTGTAGCTTTGGTGGTGCTGGCCTATATAGACCTCCTATATACGCTGCTGAGCAGTGATGACCCGCCGGGTGGCGCAGGTACGGCAGCAGGCAGAACTTCAGAGATCCTTCGATGATCAATTGACCTTCTTTACTAGCTTACCGTGCTTATCTCGGATGCCAGCGGCCTGCTCAGCCTGCATCATGGCCATCTCCGGCTCTTCAATGAGTTCGGAGGATTTCTGCTCCTGCCCCTCAGGCGAGATGACGATCCACGCGAAGCCATAGGGGCCCGTGGTGGGCAGGGGTGGCTCGGGGGTATAGCTCACCTGGAGCTTCCATCCCTCGTGCTCTGCCTCGTAGCTACCTTCTTCGTGGTTTCGGTTCCAAATCGACATCGTAGCCTTGATGAACATAGGGAATCTCCTGACGCAGCAGGGTTAGGGATTGGGGATGTCCTCAGAGAGCCGGATAGGAATCCACAGAAGCTTCATGCGAGCGGCGGCGCCACTACGGTTGTAGCCGGCGAGCCCGTAGAGGACATTCCACCAGTGACCGTTGGGAGTCTCGCCGTACGAAAAGAAGGGGAAGAAGTGAAACTCCCAGTCAAGACCGGAGCGAAGCTTTTTCTCCCGGTAATAGGTGTTGAGGGCAACCTGGGTGACGGTGTTGTTTTCGACGAAGCGCCAATAGATGGGGAAGCCGACGGTGGCCCGAGTAGTGGGGGTGACGAAATCCCAAAAGAAGGGGGCGATGACGGTATGAGAGTGGTCGCGGTCCCGGCCGATGTAAACCAGCGGGTGAAGGTTGGTTTCCCAGCCAGTGACGGAGCGGGTGTGCTGGAAGAACGGGGTGATCCAAGTGGATTCACTGAGCCCGTAGCGCTTGAAGCTGCCATAGAAGGGGAAGAAGGCAACGCTCGACTCTCGTGGGCTCTGCGCTGAATAAAGGAAAGGAAAGAAGATTTTTTGCTGGTAGCGCTCGTCCGGGTCTTCGTAGTTCCAGTAGAGCGGGCTGATCATGTCGAGGCGGGTGCGCCCGCGGTGGCGTGCATAGCCCCAGGTAACCAGAGTGCGCTCCCCTTTCTCCCCGCGGTGGTCGAGGAAGAAGGGCGTTACCAGGAGCCGCTCGTCACCCTTGTAGCCATAGTGGAAGATCAGCGGGGGAACCGTGATGTGATCCTCGTTGGGCCCCCAGACACGGAAGAACAAGGGCGCGACGTGGAAGGCCTCCCGGTCGGGAGAGTGGGAGCGGATCACGGGCCCCCAGACGTTGAGCCAGCTCTGATCAATCTCGTCGTAGCGATAGTAATGCAGGAGCGGGGGTGCTAGCTCGTAGCGGCTCCGCTCATCCTTCTGGGCAAAGAAGAGAGGAAAGATGCCATAGGAGATCTCATCAGCGGTTTCCGGGTTGCAGGTCTGCCCCCCCCGCCAGAAGCAATACATTGGGCCAACGATCGAGCGCCCCCCGTTCACGTCCGTCTTAAGGAAGGTCAAAAGCGGCGGGATGTTGAGGTAGTGGCCGTCTAGGCGCGTTCCGTGAAAGAAGAACGGTGCCAGAAACGTATCGTCCCCCTTAGGGCCTCGGTGCCAGCCCAGCGGCCCCACGATGGTTGTCCGATCCTGACCCTCGCGCCAGCGCCAGACAAACGGGAACAGAACATCCGCGTCAAGCCCAGGACTCCGGCGCCGGTGGTAGAGCATCCCGTACAAGCTCGATTGATCCCCAGGTTTTTGCCGGTCCACCCACAGAGGGAAAAGGGTTCGGAAGCGGTAATCCTGAGACGTCTCCTCGTAGTAAGGCGGTGCCAGAAGGTAGCGCCGACCCCGGCTGGGTTCGACAAGCGCATCTCGGTCCATGTTCGAGCCAATGCGCTCCCTGAGTTTGGGCGGAATGGCCAGCGGGTCTTCCGGCAACGTAGGTTCAGAGGTCGTATTTTTGGGGATTGCGTCGTTGTCCGCGCCAGGTGCCGCGTGAGTTTCCGGAGCGTTGGGATCCTTACGAGGCTTGCTCTGGCTGGGGGGCGGAGGGCCCCCCATGCCAGGTCCACCGAACTGTGCGGAGGCCGTCCCTGCGGTCAAGAACACCGCAAGCCCAAGACCAAGCCGCCCATGGGCGATGGTCAACGGGCGTCCTCTCCAAGGAGCTCGCGGAGTCGTGGGAGGAGTCGGTCTCGAGCAGGCTCTTCTTGGGTGTGCGTTGCAAGATCTTTCAGGGCAACTATGCCCCGCTCCAACTCCCCGTCCCCCAAGATCACGCAGAACCGGGCCCCCGAGCTGCTGGCCCGGGGAAGCATCCGGTTAAGCTTCTGGCCACGTCCGTCAACCCGGGCTTCGATTCCCGCTTCTCGAAGCTCGGTAGCCAGCCGGAGCGCCTCCCTCTGGGCAGCCTCTCCGAGGGGGGCAACGTAAACCCAACCGGCCTGCGCAATCGGCTCGGGCTCCATGGCAAGGAGCAGCCGCTCCAGACCGAGAGCAAAGCCGATGCAGGGGGTATCCGGGCCCCCTAGCTCGCGGATCATATGATCGTAGCGGCCACCGCCGCCAAGGGCGTTCTGGGCCCCCAGTTCACCACCGGTACCGCGGAGTTCAAACAGGGTTCGGGTGTAGTAGTCAAGGCCGCGGACCAGGCGCGGATCGACGCGATAGGGGGTTTTCGGGACATCGAGGTAACGGCGGAGCCCGTCGAAGTGGGCCTGGTCGTCGTCGTCAAGGACATCCAAAATCGAGGGAGCCTCCGCACAGAGGGCCTGATCAGAAGCTGCCTTGGAATCGAGGATACGAAGAGGATTCTTTTCTAGACGCCGGCGGGAATCGTCGGAAAGCTGGTCAGCACGAGGAGTAAAGAAATCGACGAGAGCCTGGCGGTAGCGCTGCCGAGTCGTAGGGCCGCCGAGGGAGTTGATCAACACCTCGACTTGGTGGAGCCCCAATTGCTGAAGGAAGCGAGCCAGCATATCGATCATTTCGGCATCGCAGAGGGGACCAGCCTCGCCATAGAGTTCGGCGCCAGCCTGGTAGAACTGGCGATAGCGGCCCCGAGCAGGGCGCTCCCCCCGAAACATCGGCCCCAGGTAGTACCAGCGGGAGACTGGCTCCCGGGCATGAACCTTGTGCTCCAGATAAGCGCGGGCAGCACCGGCGGTACCCTCGGGGCGCAGGGTCAGGTCGTCGTCATGGCGCCTGAAGGAGTACATCTCCTTCTCAACGACGTCGGTGGCCTCCCCGATGGAGCGCACAAAGAGCTGGGTAGGTTCAACAATGGGGGTGCGTACCTCGCGGTAGCCGTACAGCTCGACCACCCGGCGGAAGGTGGTTTCAAGCCGGTGCCACCGTCCAATCTCTTCCGGGAGGATGTCGTTCATCCCCTTGACTGCGCGTAGCTCCATGGGTCCCGTTACAAAGAGGCCGTCCGCTTATGGTCGCGGCCTCCTCTCGGGTCAAGGGAGCTGTGATGCTAAAGGAGAAGGGCGATGCGCGTCGCAGCCCTGGATGTGGGAAAAGCACGAATTGGCGTGGCCGTCTCGGACGAACTGGGCCTGCTGGCCCACCCAAGACCATTTGTACCAGCTAGAAACCGCGAGGCGGCCCTGCATGCCATCAAGCTCCTCCAGCGCGAGGAAGGGATTGAACGGTTCTTGGTGGGGCTCCCCCGAAGGTTGGGGGGCGAGGCTGGTTCCATCGCTGCCGAAGTGATCCGCTTCGCCCAAGAGGTGAGCAATCTCACTGGCTGCGAGGTCGAGTTGGTGGACGAACGATGGTCCACGGTACAAGCATCCCGGGCTCTGCGCGCTGGAGGGCTCTCCAGCAAAGAGCAGCGGGGGCGAGTAGATAGTGCAGCAGCCGCCGTGTTGCTCCAGGCCTGGCTTGATGCGCCAGGGCGCCGGGGGACATGAGCGACCGAAGCCCTGCTGCCATCCGCATCTCCCGGGGCAAGGCGACCTCCGCCGGCAACGCCCGCCGTAGGGCAACCCCCCCCCCTCCTCGCTCCCCCAGGGAGCACCCGCCGCTCGGGACGCTGGTGTCAGTGGGCGTGGTGGCCGCAGCGCTGGTGGGGCTCGCCTTCTTCTCCTTGCTGTGGGGCTCCGGAGGCGGGGGGCGAGGGGGGGAGGTAGAGGTGGTGATCCCGCCAGGGGCAAGCACCTTCGCCGTGGCTGAGCTCCTGGAAACCCACGGAGCAGCCCGCCGTCGCCGCCTGCTGGGTATCTACTTGACCATCTTCTGGGGAGGTGACGCGCTGCAACCAGGCCCTCACCTGCTCACGGATAACCTCAATCCAAGGCAACTTGCCCTCCGGCTGACCCGGGATCCGGAGCGGGAGAAGGTCCAGGTAACCATCCCGGAGGGGTGGAATCGGCTCCAGATCGCTCGGAGGCTCCATGAGAAGCAGATCTGCACTACCCGGGCTTTCCTGGAGGCGACTGCGGATCCAACCCTGCTCCGGGAGCTGAAGATCCCTGCCGAGAGCGCCGAGGGGTACCTTTTCCCAGCAACCTACCCGCTGGCCATCGACAGCGACCCCAAACAACTGGTGCGCCAGTTCAAAGGGGAATTTGACCGGCGGATTGCACGGCTTCGCACCTTGCGCCCTGATGGGGGGCCTGCACAGCAGCTCGGCTGGGGGCTCCACCAGGTAGTCATCCTGGCCTCAATGGTCGAGCGGGAAGCAGCCGTCGATGACGAGCGCCCTCTGGTGGCCAGTGCGTTCTACAACCGCTTTCTGGACCCAACCTTTACCCCCAAGCCGCCGCGCCTCCAGTCCGACGCCACCACCGCTTATGGCTGCCAGGTACTTCGCGATCGCATCCCATCCTGCGCCAACTACCAGAACCGAGTCACCCCAGAGATGAACCAGGACCCAGCCAACCCCTACAGCACCTACACCCACGCGGGGCTCCCCCCAGGGCCTGTAGCCAACCCCGGGGAGCGTTCCCTCCAAGCAGCCCTGGATCCAGCGAACACGAAGTACCTCTACTTTGTAGGCAAAGGGGGCGGGCGCCACACCTTCTCCGAAACCCTGACGGAGCACAACGCAGCCATTAAGCAGCTACGCGAGCTCCGATCCCCCTGAAAGGCAGCAAGGCCGCTCCAGAGCAGGGCGGCCTTGAGGAGAAGTGTCCCGTAGGGACACCTTCCTCAGTTGCAGGTTGGGGCAGCGAAGTTGAGGTTACCGCACTTGTCGCCGCAAGAGGCCGTCGCACAGGTACGCAGAACGTTGGGGATATCTTCGGGGATAGCTATGCTAGCCTCTTCCAGCCAGCAATTCGGGTCGGTGTTGGTGCCCTTCGCCTTGGCAGCGGCCACCGAGGCGATGTAATCTTGGCAGTTTTGGTCGTTATTGCACTTGGCGATAATGTCGGTGCAGTCGACATCCTGCTGGCCGCCATCCTTGACAGTGCCAGTAAGACCAGCGAGACAGGTTTGACAGGCAGCATCGCCGCCCAAGGCGGTGGCAAGGCCGAGAGCTGAGTCGTTGCCGCCCCCCCCTGAGCCTCCCTGACCTGCGTCGCCCGCGCTACCGCCAGAGCCAGCGCTGCTACCGCCGGAGCCTGCCGAGGAGTTGCCCGCGGTGTCGCTCCCCGCGGTGCCGCTCCCTGCGTCACCGCTCCCCGAGGCACCGCCAGTAGCCTGAGCGGAGGCCTCACAGCCGGTGGAGGTGGTAAGCTGGAGGGTAAGAAGGCCAGCGCCGAGGATCGCAAACGCAAAAAGCTTCAAGTTTTGCATGGGAATCATTCTCCTGGATGTTGCTCAAGGTGAGCTTGAGGGAGGTTGGTTCGTACCTTGGACGAGGGAAGCTGTCGATCATTCACAGAACACCAGCTTAGAGCCGTCCTTGCTTGCTTTAGGGTTTCTAGCAGAAAACATGCCGCCTCCTAAATTCTGGCACAGCTCCCTCCTTCTCCTCTCCCAGGGAACCCTACCCCTGGCAGGGGTGCCCCGGGGGGAGCAACCCAACAAGACCAGAAACCCCAACAACCCCATGCCCCCTCCCCAAGCGCCCCAGCGAGCAAACACGGTGCTCTCCCTCCGCCAGAGCACGTTGACCAGCAGGGCTTGGGTTGGAGTCCCAGCCGCCTCCGCAAGAAGGCGTCCCGACGGCCCCACCACCATCGTGTGCCCTTGGTTGGTGGAGCGCACCAAGTACCGGCCCAGTTCCACCGCCCGGAGCCGGGTTTGAGCTGCGTGAAGCGCTGGCTCCTGGGTTTCCGCGAACCAGGCGTCGTTGCTCAGGTTGAGCAGGAGCTCTGCCTCCCCTTGCCCTGCAGCCACTCGCACCCGCTCCGACATCACCCCTTCGTAACAAATCGAGAGGCCCAGCCGGTGCCCATCAAGGCGCACCTCCGGCTCCCCCCAGGGCACCGTCAGCCGGGCCGTCCGGGGAGAGAGCCCACGGAGCCATGGCATCCAACGCTCCAGGGGGATGTACTCCCCAAAGGGCAGCAAAACCCGCTTGCCTGCCACCTGTACTGATCCCTCCTCTACCAGAAGCGCTCCGTTCAGCACCCCCCTAGGCTCCTCGACGAGAGCCCCCACCAGCCACGCGGCACGCTCCCCCTCAACCCCCAGCGCCCGCAGTTCCTCCTCCAGATGCTCCCAGCGAACTGGGAGCGGTAGGGCCGTCTCCGGGAGCACGACCAGGCGGGCACCACGCCGCTCCAGATCAAGGGCAGCCCGGCGGAGCGATAGCCACCCCTCGAGCTCCGGTGGAGCGTCCGGATTCAGGGGGATAGCCCCGTGAACCAGCCCCACGGACCAACCCACCTGCCGTTCTTCTTGCGAGAGCTGCTCCAGGCGTTGCCGGCCCCATACCAGGGCCAGACCCAACCCGAGGAGCGGCCCCCAAGCCCAGCGCCAGGGCCAGGGTCGCCCTGCCTTGCGAGCCAGCAGGGTCGCCAGAGGCAGGCTGGCAGCGGCGATCCAGAGCGCCACCAGAGGTGCCCCTCCAAGCGATGCGCTCTGGGCCAGGGGCAGAAACCCTGAGGCCACCCCTGCGAGGCTCCAAGAAAAGATCAGCGGAACATGCTCCGAGGCGAGGAAGGCCACAAGGAACGCAGACGGAAGCGGGAGGAGCCGGCCCAGCAGCGCCATCCCCCCCCCAAGGATCGCCCCCCGGAGCCCCTGGAGTGCTGCCAGCAACCCCAGCGCCATCGCTGCCGTTGCCCAAGGAAGATCCCCTAGAACCCGGAGAGGAACCCAAAGAAATCGGCATACTAGCAAGGCCAGGGCTGCGTAAGCGAGCCACCCAATCCAAACGGCTCGGAGGAACTTCGCTCCGTCGAGGGCCAGCAGCAAAGGCGCATGCGCCACAAAGGCAAGGGGCCAGAGACCAGGCCCCGGGAAGGCCAGGGCCAAGAGCACCCCGGAGCCGAGGGCCAGCAAGACACACCTGGCATCAGAGCGGGTGGGGCGCATATGCGCGGCAACCTACCCTTCTCTGGAATCCCGACGCAACGGCCGGAGCGGGGCGGAGGAGGAGCTGGAATCCTTACGCAACGGCTGGAGCCAGGGGTTGTATTACAACAGAGGCAAGGACAAGGTGGGGTGCTATGGCACGCATCCTTCACATCGAGGACGACGCGACCAACCGGTTGCTGGTCCGTAAGCTGCTGGCTGCCCAAGGCTTCGAGGTGATCGACGCCATGGATGGCCTAGAAGGGGTGCGGCTGGCTTGCGCTGAGCCTCCAGATCTGATCCTGGTGGACATCAACATCCCTCACCTCGACGGCTATGAGGTGACGCTCCGGCTTCGGGGCGAGCCCTCGCTGGCTGGCATACCCATTATTGCCATCACCGCGGAGGGAGACCGAGACACCAGCCTCGCCGTCGG
>JANWXX010000203.1 GCA_025057345.1 Polyangiaceae bacterium
CCCCCGCCCCGCGCCCGCCGCCCCGGCCCCCGGCCCCCCCCCCCCCCGCCCCCCCCCCGGGGCCCCCCGCCGCCCCGCCGCGCCCGCCCGCCCCCCCCGGAGCAACGGGTCGTGGAAGGGCTACCTCCGTGGGAGCAGCGGAGGCTTTCCGCTGGGGGATAGGGGGGGAAATCCTAGGAGAGGAGGGGGCCGAAGTGGAAGGGAGCAACTGAGTCAAAGGAGTGGCTCCGGGAAGCGGCGTTGGAGGAGTGGCTCCAGGAAGCGGCGTTGGAGGAGTGGCTCCAGGAAGCGGCGTTGGAGGAGTGGCTCCAGGAAGTGGCGTTGGAGGAGTAGCTCCAGGAAGTGGCGGGAGATCGGGGAGATCGTCGAGCAATTCGTTGGAGGATGTGGGTCGAGATGCCCGATGAATCTGGTGGAATGCAGCATCTTCACTGCGGATGCGAGTATCCTTGGCAAGATCGAGTTTGTTTTGGCGGAGTGCTCCGATCCAGGAAGGAACGTCCCGATAGTAGGGTGAAGCTTGGATCAATCGCTCCAAGATATCGAGAGCTACCTCTGGTTGGTTATGGCGTTCGTAGAGACGAGCTGCTGTATAGAATGCTTCAAGCTCCTTCTCTGTGGTTGGAGTGCTTGCCAGAAAGTTGGAGAGCATCCGGTCGAGTTGGAACGAGAGAAGGTCTCTAGAGGATGCAATTCGGATGGCCTGGATGCAGGCTCCTCGATAGCGCTCGTGGTGGGGAAGAACTCGAACGAGTTGTTCAAAGCATCGGCCTTCATCCCGGGCCTCATGAAAGCAGTAGGCAGCCTCGTAGGGCATCTCAGCTTCGACGTAGTAGCGTGCAGCCTCTGCAGGGCGCCCCAGTCGTCGGGCAAGGCGACCTGCGTCTTTGTAGCATCGCAAGGAGATGTAAAGAGACAGGGCATCCTCAAGCTGTCCAGATCGCTCCAATTCCAGGGCTTTGGCTTGAGCTTTGGCATTTGGTACGGTGGGAACGATGCGGGAGGAAGATGGGCTCAGGTGGTCTTTGCTAGGGGGAGAGTTCCCCATTTTTTTGGCGATGTCCTGGGCTCGCTCTACCTCTCCAAGGGCCTGGAAGACTTCCACGGCACGGGCATACTGTCCTGCTTCAGCTAGGAGAATTCCAGCACGTAGGGCAAGGCGACGGTCGGCGCCTTCCAGTCCGCCCAACGTGCGTACGTCGCCCCCGAGGGAACGAAGTGCAATCTGGGCAGCTTCCAGGAACTTCCCTGTACTAGCAGCAACCCGCACTGCATCTTCGATCATGCCCAGACGCACATAAGCGTCCACGGCGGTTGCCTCTCCACGGCGTTCTGCGGCACGGGCAGCATCGACGGCCTTCTTGAGCTCATTGGGGTCCACGGGGTCTAGTGTACCCCACAGAGTGGCTTCTGAGATCTTGCTCAGAGTCCCCACGTGGATCGTGTTGCCATAGATCCAGAATACTTCTCGGAGAAACCGGGAAGGGTCGTTCTTCAGGTGGGGCTTGAGATGCCTGGGGAGGATGCGTACCTCTGCTCGATGGACCCCGGGGGGGTTGCAGGGATGGAGATCTCTCCGGCGCCGGAGGCCACCTCCTCCCAGGTTTCTCCCGAGGCCCGAAGAATGCGAACGGTGATGATGGGTGGTTCGTCTACGGAGCTGAGCCCGAAGACGGAAGGGGCACGTGCCACCAGAGTAGCAGGGGCGTCCACGTTGCCGCCCATGTCGACCACCTTCCCCCCAGCCTCTGCATGCCACTCGAAGCCTTCTGGCCTCCCGAGGTAGTCAAACACCGCGTAGGTTTGCTCCTCACGGATCGCCTGTTTGGCATTGTCGATGGTGAGGGTCGTACCCTCGGGCAGCAGTAGATGGTTGGAGAACCAATGAAGCATGCGCCAGTAAGAATCGATCCGCTCACCGTCCGGAGAATTTTGCTGGAAGACGTTCTGGTGAGCATTGGCCCCGAGGAAGCTCGGAAGGCGACGTTTCGACGCCATCCATGCCCACTGCTTCAGAGTCTCCTGGGTTTCCTCGAAGACGGTTAGATGGCAAGCTCCAGCGAAGGCAAGGTTTCCGGTGCGTCCTTCAGTTTGAGCACAAATGAGAATGTCTCCCGCCCTATCCTTCATGTTGAAGATCGGGTTGTAGACTTCGATCCCATCGAAAGGCAAAGTATGGAGGGTATCTACATCTCCTTCCTCTACCCAGCGTCGAACATAGCCTGCCAGTACAAGCACTCCTGCCTTCTTTAGGGCCTCTACCGCCTCGGGTGTTTTCTTCCCGCAGATCGCCTTATGCGCCTCGGGGGTGGCACCTACGTGGCCGTCCAGACCCAGGGCGATAACGCTGTAGTTGATCCCTGCATAGACGACGGCCGGCCCAGTCCTCGGGATGCGGATCCACCCAGGGCGATAACGCTGTAGTTGATCCCTGCATAGACGAGTACAGAGCGACCTCCCGGGCAAGCAAGCTAGTTCGCGACCGGTTCGCCGTCCTTTTCGATCAGGGCGTCACCCTGGTTTGTAAAGGAGCACCTCCAGATACTCAAAATTGGGGTAGTGGCCTACGTGGTCGGTTAGGAAAGCGATCTCCTGTCCGCTCTCGCAGAGAGCGTGCCGGAGATCTTCAAAGCACGCCTCGTTGCGAATACCATTCTCGTAGTTCTGCTTCCCGGATGCGTCGATGAATCCCTTCTCGTCGCAAGCATCGCGAGAGTACACGCTATGTGGGTGGATCGTGGCTCGGTGTGGTTGGAGGCCGCGTGCTGGTTTCAGCTCTGAGGTGAGCACCACTCGATAGGGATTGTAGGGAGTCGTGGAGTTGGAGCCCCCGAAGCCTACGAGGGGAGCGGGATCTTCGGAGGTACAGGTGACCGTGAGGAGGGCGAGGGAGATGAGTGCTGCGGAGGTGTAGAGGCGAAGCGACGACATAGGACCCCATGGCGGCAAGTAGATTGCTCGGCGGGTGACGGACAAGGCTCTTGGGGGAAGGCAGCGAACCTCCTGCCCCCAGCGACCAGAGCAGCACGGGCTGGCTGCTCGTCAGGTTGTAGAGATCAATGCCGGTTTGGAGGTCGCCAACTGCGAGGGTTTGGTCATCAAACCACCCGACTCCAATGGCTGCTGCCGTCGCAAAGCCTGTAGTTACAGTGCTCCAGTTGTCCGTTCGGTATATCTCGAAGGTGGACCAACAAGCTCCTGCCAGTAGCTTGCCATTCGGGGAGAAAGAGATGTCCAGCGAGGTGCAGGGGAGTTCTTGAAGCAGCGTCAGGGTATTCGCATTCCAGACCTTGGCGCTTCCGTGGGGGGAACTGAAGCCTACCTGCCACGTTGCTGTGACCAGTAGCTTGCCGTCAGGGGAGAAGAGGACACTCCAGAGCTTCTTGGCGTGGCATGCTCAAGGAACCCTATGTTCTTTCCATCCTGTGCTGCGTAGAGGAGCGCTCCTTCAGGAGTGGCCGCTGCGATGCGGCCATCGGGGGCGAAGGCTACGGCTCCCGAGGTTCCCTCCAGGGAAAGGAGCTGGCTCCAGGTTGTTGTTCTAGGTTGTTGTGTCCCACAAGGTCACGGGTGTACCGCCCACCGCTAACTTGCCTCCATCAGGGGACCAGGCCACCCCGCTGGCAGGCCCCTCGACCCGATGAAGGATGGTACCACCCTCCACCCGGATGACCACAGTTTCCCCCGTGGTTCCTTGGATTTTGTCTTCAGCGACGGCCGCGAGGAGTTTGCCGTCGGGGGACCAAGGGATCTTTTCAATCCAGAGACCATCACGAGGCCCGTTCAAGGTGAAGAGGGCTCCGCCACGGATACAGGCTCCCTGCTCGCAACTAAACTGGCCGAGGGATCCTTTCCGTCTCAGTCAGCCTTCTCGTGGCTGGGCTTGCATCCAGAACAACATACGGAAGATGGATCGCAGAGGCAGGAACCACCCGAGCCTCCGTTCGCATCCGGGTGATCATCGTCCCCCTTGCAGCCGATGGCGAGGGGGAGTGTCAGGAGGATGGCGAGGGCGCACGCTATCAGTGAGCGTGGTAGGGGGTGTGGCTGCATGAAGGCGGCAAGATAGCATCGGGGTGAAGTTCCCTGCGGGGTTGGACGTTCTTCTCTTGACGAGGAAGGGTCTTTGTCCCTTGTAGGTGCCACATCCCACGAACCTACGAGCGCTTCATGACCGCCTCTACCCACCCTACGCACGAACCTGCTACCTCAAGCCTCCTGCAACGCGATTTTCGCGTCTGGGTCGAGGCCACTTCCAGCCCAGAGGAGTTGGTCCTCGGCATCGAAGGCTTCTCCTACGCAGATCTCTACCAGCCGGTGAAGCTTGCCGAGCTGACGGAGCGATTCCGAGCCTTCCTGCGGGAGCGGGATTCAGACGCTGCCGAGAAGCTCGCAGCGCTGGAGCGGGGAGGGGGGAAACTGGCTTCGGCACCTGCGACCAGTGATGCCTACATCGTCGTGGCAGGGCACCTCTCGGCCTTTTTGGCACGGATGTTCTGCGTGGAGGCGGAAGTCGAGGCGCTCCGGCGGTCGCTCCTTGCCCATGATCCTGTGTGGTCCTTCAAGCGGGACTTTGTGAAGAAGCGGGTATTCAAGGGGGAATTCGTGGGTTTCGACCCGATAGCGGCGGCTGCGGCAGCCCGTCAGGCACTGGTGGCTGCGGGAGCCGATAAGTCGCTGCTGGGCAAGGGGTCCGAGGCGGAGGAGCTGGCGGTGGCCCGGGCAACGCTTCGGTTGTTGGAGGTGGAGGATACAGCCCGCAAGGTAGCCAAGGCCGGCGGTGCTTGTTGGCGCTCGGAACTAAGTGAGCTAGCGGCATCCGTGGCCGCAGCGCTGGCGGCGGAAGACGACGCGAGGAAGGTCGCTGCGGAAGCCCTGGCGACGGCGGAGGATCCGGAGGCGCCTCACATCAGGTCGGGTGCTGTGGTCGAGGTGGCGCTGAAGGCTGTGGCGATGTGGCTGGCAGCTCGCTCCCGGGATCAGCACGACCCAGCTCATGCCTGGTCTTCTCTCCGGGAGCCTCGCAAGCTTGATTTTCAGAACCTTGTGCAGATCCGTCGCCCGGATCAGAAGCTTCCGAACCTTTTTGTGGGCCCCGAGACTCACCGCCGAGAGCGGGACGGCTTTGCCCTGACGGACCCTCGGGGAACGCCCCGTCGGATCCAGGGAGAGGTCGACTATTGCCTTTACTGCCACGATCGGGACAAGGATTCTTGCTCCAAGGGGATGCGGGATCCCAAAACCGGTGCCATCAAGCCCAACCCTCTTGGGGTTCCTCTCCATGGTTGTCCATTGGAGGAAAAGATCTCGGAGATGCACCTGCTTCGGCACCGTGGAGATGCCCTTGGCGCGCTAGCCTTGGTTTGCATCGACAACCCGATGTGCGCAGGCACTGGGCACCGGATCTGCAATGACTGTATGAAGGCCTGCATCTTCCAGAAGCAGGAGCCGGTCAACATCCCCCAGATCGAGACGGCGACCCTTACCGACGTCCTTGCTCTTCCTTGGGGGGTCGAGATCTATGGCCTTCTGACCCGATGGAATCCCCTGAATGTTCGCCTCCCTCATCCGGCACCCCTCAATGGGCGTAGTGCTCTGGTTGTTGGCCTTGGTCCTGCAGGTTATACTCTGGCTCACCACCTCTCACGGGCGGGTTTTGCTGTTGCCGGTGTCGATGGGCTCAAGATAGAGCCTCTCCCTGTTGAGCTGACCGGCGACGAGCAGCGACCTCCTCGCCCTATTCGTGATTTTCGTGCGCTTTCCGTCGCCCTTGATGAGCGTATTATCCTCGGCTTCGGCGGTGTCAGTGAGTATGGAATCACTGTACGATGGGACAAAAACTTTCTCACGCTGGCTTACCTTACGCTGGCCCGCAACCGGAGGATTCGTATCTACGGTGGCGTTCGTTTCGGAGGAACCCTCACCCTGGAGGACGCTTGGGCTCTCGGCTTTGATCACGTAGCGCTAGCTGCAGGCGCAGGCCGCCCTACGATCATTCCTCTAAAGAACAATATGGCCCGGGGTATCCGCAAGGCCTCTGACTTCCTCATGGGGCTCCAGCTCACCGGAGCTTACAAGCACTCCAGCCTTGCGAACCTTCAGATCCGGCTTCCTGCTATTGTGATTGGAGGTGGCCTTACCGCCATCGATACGGCTACCGAGCTGCTTGCCTACTATGTGACCCAGGTGGAAAAGACCGCTGATCGCTACCATGCACTTGTTCGAGAGCTGGGCGAGGAGGCGGTACGTAAGGGCTTCGACGGGGAGGAACTTGAGTTTCTCGACGAACAACTGCGCCATGCGGAAGCCATTGCGGAAGAGCGAGCCCGGGCCAGAGCGGCTGGGCGTGCTCCTGCCTTCCAGAAGCTTCTGGAGGAATGGGGCGGGGTTTCCATCGCTTACCGCAAGAGCGTCCTGGATTCACCGGCGTACCGGCTCAATCACGAGGAGGTGGAGAAGAGCTTGGAGGAAGGGGTGCGCTACCTGGAGAATCTGTCACCTCTGGAGGCCGTGTTGGACGAGACGGGGGCGCTCCGATCGGTGAAGTTTGAGCGATGTGCCCACGGGGAAGATGGCAAGTGGAAGGCAACCGGCGAGGTCATCGATCTGCCTGCTCGTACGCTCTGCATTGCCGCCGGGACTAGCCCCAACACCACCTTGGAGAAGGAGAACCCCGGCATCTTCGCCCTAGATGCTCGCAAGCAGTTCTTCCAAGCCTATGAGGCCCAACGTGGTGAGGACGGGAAGATCTCCCTGACCCCTGCTTCAGATGTCTCCCAGGGATTCTTCACCAGCTACCATGATGGAACCGACCATACCGTCAGCTTCTACGGCGACAATCATCCATACTATGCCGGGAGTGTGGTTAAAGCGATGGCTAGCGCCAAGGTGGGCTTTGAAAAGGTTGCCGAGCTTTACCGGGATAGTGGTCCTGTGAGTGAGGAGGAGCGAGCCCGCCGCCGAAACCGGATTGCCTCCCTGTTTCGGGCTCTGGACGACCAGCTGATCGCTACCGTCCATGACGTGATTCGTCTCACTCCCACCATTGTTGAGGTCATTGTCCGTGCCCCGCTCGCCGCACGGAATTTTCAGCCGGGTCAGTTTTACCGCCTCCAGAATTTCGAGCAGAGTGCTCCCATGGTGGAGGGCACGCGGCTAGCGATGGAGGGCCTCGCCCTCACCGGAGCCTGGGTCGATAAGGAGAAGGGCCTGATGTCCACCATCGTGTTGGAGATGGGGGCTAGCTCTCGCCTCTGTGCTCTTCTCCGCAAGGGAGAGCGCGTCTCGCTGATGGGCCCTACCGGTACACCCACGGAGATCCCTACGGCCACCACCTCCTTGTTGGCGGGTGGCGGTCTCGGGAACGCTGTGCTGTTCTCGATTGCCCGCGCCATGAAAGAGAAAGGCACCAGGGTGCTCTATTTCGCCGGCTACCGCAGGGGAGAAGATCTCTTCCACCAGGATGACATTGAGGCTTCTACCGATCAGGTGATCTGGTGCACCGATGGTGGAAGGGAGATTACCCCTCGTCGGCCGCAAGACAGGCACTTCCGGGGGAATATTATTCAAGCCATGGTCGCCTTCGCCAAGGGTGAGTTGGGGTCAAAGGTGATCGAACTCTCCTCCGTTTCCCGCATCATTGCGATTGGTTCGGATCGGATGATGGCTGCGGTCCAACAGGCCCGCCACGGTGTACTTGCCCCCTTCCTCGATCGTCATCACATCGGCATTGGCAGCATCAACTCACCGATGCAGTGTATGATGAAGGAGATCTGCGCTCAGTGCTTGCAGAAGCATCGCGACCCCATCACCGGAGAAGAATTTTTTGTATTCTCTTGTAGCAATCAGGATCAAGAGCTGGATTGTGTGGACTTTCAGCACCTTCAGCAGCGCCTCCGAGCCAACAGCGTTCAAGAGAAACTCTCAGACCAATGGCTTAGCGCCTTGCTGGCCCGTCATCCGGAGATAGAGCGAGTCTGACCTTCTGCGGGAACCTCATAGCTTGCGGTGCCAACCGTCTCCTTCTAACGTTTCCGTGTTCAAGTTTCCTGCGGAGGTTGTCTCTTGATCCCGCGTCGCCGCCTGTTCCAGCTCACGGCTTCGGGCTTGCTCCTGGCTGCTGGGTGCTCTGAGGAAGCCCCGGCAGAGATACCGACCCCCTCCTACGATCCGGACCTCCCTCCTTCCGATGGTGCTACTGCAATTGCGTTCTCGCCGGAGAGCATCCCCGAGGATACGACCCTCTTTCCCCTGGGGGTTCAAGCAGGAGCCATGACGCCCACTTCGGTGCTGCTCTGGGGGTATGTCGAGGATGACGCTCCCTGCACGCTGCGGGTCTGGCGAGACAGCGATCAGCAGGGGCAGGTATGGCTGCTGACTGAGCGCGAGGTAGTCCCTCGGGAAGGGTATATTAAGGCAAC
>JANWXX010000204.1 GCA_025057345.1 Polyangiaceae bacterium
AGATGGGTCGGTGGCACGATACCCGTCGGGGAGTAGCTCAATGGATAGCTGGGAGATAGGGCCCGCCGAGGGATCCTGGGCGCGGGCTGCTTGGAGGGCGGTTTGCCAGGATTTGGCCTCGACGACGAGCCTCTCGGGGGGGGGTGCAGCTCCGTCGGGCATGGAGGTGGAACGGGGGGAAGTGACCTCGATGGACCAGCGCATGGATCGGGCTCAAGCGGGAGTAGACTCAAGGAAGGCAAGGGGTGCAAGGTGGATGAACCTTGCGAGGCGGGTTTTTTCCTTCGGGGTCGTGGTAGTGACCCCTCATGTCCGGCAAGAAGTGGGTCTGGTCACAGGTAGCGTACCTCGGCTGGGCTTCCCTGATGACGCTTGCATCCGCGCGGGTGTTCTACGGCTATATGTTGCAGCAGACAGGAGGGGAATGGTCAGCGCCGCTGGACGATGTGTTCATCCACTTCAATTACGCGCGGGCAACAGCGCGAGGGTACCCGTTTCAGTGGACCGAGGGGAACGGATACTCTAGCGGAGGAACCAGCCTGCTGTATCCGCTGGTGCTAGCGCTGGGGTATTGGGCAGGGTTCCGCGGGCCGGAGCTGATGGTTTGGGCCGCTGTAGTCGCCTGCGTATCGGTATTGGGGTTTTTGTGGGCAGGAACCTTGTTGTTCCATAGGCTGCCACCAGGGGCTTCGGTGCTGCTTCCTCCAGCAATCTTCTCGGTAGGGGCACTTTGCTGGTCCCTGTGGAGCGGGATGGAGGTGGCATTCTTCCTTGGGATCTGGGCGATTGCGTTGGTGGCGTGGTTCACGACGGTGGAAGACGAGGCCCCTCCCTTGGGCAGAAGAAGTAGCTGGCTAGGGCTGGTGGGGGTGCTGGTGGTGCTGGCCCGTCCGGAGGGAGCCACCAGTGTTGCCGTGTTGGGGTGCAGTGCAGCCCTGCTGGTCGGGCTCCGACGCGGTCTGTGGGAGGGGCTGAAGATACTGATTCTTGCCGGATTTCCGGCAGCGGGGGCGCTCATGGTGCAAGCACTGGTGAACTGGTGGCTGACCGGAGAGAGCTCTGCCAACGGTGCACTGGTGAAGCTAGCCCTTTACAACCCGTACATGACACCGGAGGAGAAGTGGGCCGACTACCAGTTCAACCTCCGGTATATTTTTGATCGACTCTCCTATCATCACTTTGGTGAGGAGCGTCCCTGGGGGCTCATCCCACTCGTGCTCGGGCTGGGCGCATTGTTGGACCAGCGCACCCGGAGGCCAGCCGCATTGCTTCTTGCAAGCGCAGCAACATGGTGGCTGGTGGTAGCGACCAACGGGCAAGTGCGGTGGCAAAATGAGCGATACACCATGCCTCTGGTTGCCTGGCTGCTGGCAGCAGCAGCGCTAGGGTTGGGGGCGCTGGTGCTACCGTCCAAGGGTGGGTGGGCAGGGTGGGCTCGGGCGGGGCTGGGGGCGCTGCTGGCAAGCTTCTTGGTGCTGCAGTTCTGGAAAGCGGAGCGCATCCAGTACCGAGATCAGATCTGGTTTTTTGGCCGGGCCAGCCGCAACATTCGGGACCAGCACACCACCGCAGGCCGCTTGATCCGTAAGCTGACGCCTGCCCCCAAGCGGTTGATGGTAGGGGACGCTGGTGCCCTGATCTATGCCTCGGATCTCCCTGGCTTTGACCTGATCGGCCTAGGTGGCTACCGGGATCTTCCTCTCGCTCGGGCAGGGGTCCATGGGCTCCCTGCTACGCTGGAACTCTTGGAACGTATCCCCTCCGACGAGCGCCCTGACTACATGGCGATCTATCCGACCTGGTGGCCTCCGCTCCCCCATTGGTTTGGTCGACAGGTATTCTCCGTGCCGGTGCGGGGGAACGTGATCTGCGGGGGGGCTGAGAAAGTAATCTACCGCACCGACTGGAGGCTGCTAGGGACAGGTCAGCGCCCCCGGAGTCAGCGCCCTGGCGAGGAACTTCTGGATGAGCTGGACGTGGCCGATCTGGTAAGCGAAAAGCAGCACGAGTACCGGTTTCCCAGGCCCCAGGGGGGCTGGACGGACATGCGAGTCCTCCCCGATCCGGAGGCCCATGAGCGGGATCTCTGGGACGCCGGCCGGAGGATACCCAACGGACGTGCGGAGACCTTCCGGCTGAGGGGGCTGCGTCCGTCAAGGCCGCTGCGGCTGGCTTTCCGGACTGTCGTAGAGCGTCCGTCCAGGATCGAGATCACTGCAGGGACCAGGATCCGTCAGATCGAGCTCAGCCCCGCTCCAGGCTGGACCGAGGTCTCGCTGGAGATCGATCCAGAGGAGGTCAAGGAAGACCTCTCAGTAAGCCTCACCCCCAAGGAAGGGGAGTGGGTCAATTACCACATCTGGGCATTGGGTCGTCGTTGACTCCCAGAAGCCCCAAGTCGTGCTGGATCCCCTCGGGCCCCGGGATGACGTCGGTCTTGAGGGAGGTGATGGTGCGCTCTAGGACCTCGTGGGCAGCCATCAAGCGGGCTCCAACGGTGTATCCCACCAGCATCCGAGGCGAACTGGAGGGACGTCGGCGCTGAAGCACTGGCGGAAGGTAGCAGCAGAGCAACGTAGCCGGCGGGTCGCTGCCGCCGTCGTCGTTCAATCCGCCATGGGGAAGCTGCCGACCTCAAACGAAATCCACCGACGAAAGGACGAGGTCCAGCTCCAGGCCCAGGTAGAGCAGGCCCGTGGCGAGCTGTGCTTGGCCACGAAGGTTAGGGGGAGGTGCGCAGGAGGCTCGAGTGGTTGAAGCTAGGGCTCTGCGCGGGGCCCATCTTGCGACACAGCATGGCCTCCCGGGTTCACCCCAAGGAGGCGTTCAGGGCGAGGGAGGGAGGAAGTCCGCGTAGCTCTCCGAGGGGTGGAGGCTCTCGTAGACCCGAGCGCGGGCGACGTGGACCCGCCCGTCGGCGAAGAGAGCGGAGGCTGCTCCGTGGAGCCAGGCTGCTAGGCGCTCGGAGGTGGGCACGAAAGGGAAGATCGCCAGCTTGATCCCACCGGGGAGCTCGTTGCGTGCGCCGAAGAGAGAACCTTCGTAGGTAGCGGGCGGGTCTCCCAGACAGCCCAAGGTTTCGTGGCGGGAGGCGACCAGCTTGTGACCCAGGCGGGCCAGGTCCATAGCCACCTCATCGTAGGAGAGCTGTCCCAGGGCTAGGGAGTGATCCAACAGGCGGAAGCAGGGGATGAGCAGCTCGTCATGGACCCTGTCGAAGTCAACCACGAAGCCTTCCGCGTCCAGCTCGGAGGCGGCTAGGGTGACCTCAAAGCGCCAAGTGTGTCCATGGAGCGAGATGCAGGGCCCCCGGTGTCCGCGAACGTGGTGCGCAAAGTGAAGGTGAATACCGATGCTCGCCTGGAACATGCATTGAAAATCTTTCGTCCGCTGGCGCCTAGTATGCAGGGAAATCGTCGGTAGAGTCACCCCCTCCAGTAGCAGAGACGACCAGCGACCGAGCGGTTGGTCCAGCACCGCCTGGGCAACAGGCAGCACCGCTTGAGCCGGTAGTGGAGACGATCAGCACCCGAGCCGGTGGCCCCAGGGGGTAGCGTTGAGGATCACAGTGGCTCGTGTGCGGAGGTGATCTGGAAGCAAGCCTTGGGAGGCAGCCATCAGCGCCTCGGCGAAGGCAGGGGCGGATTCGTAGCGATCCTCGGTGGACTTGGCGAGAGCGATAGCCAATGCCAGATCGACGTCTGGGGGGAGATTCTCTACAAGGGAGGAGGGGCGCTGGGGCATGCGAAAGCAGACCGCGAAGAGGATCTGCGGTGTATCCGGGCCAGTGAAGGGGGGACGCGCGGTGAGTGCCCGGTAGACCACCGCTCCTAGAGCGAAGATGTCGCTTCGCACCTCCGCTTCCAGACCCTGAGCCTGCTCCGGCGACATGTACCCTGGCGTACCGATGATGGTGCGCCGGGTGAGTGTACCATCACCTCTCCCCAACTTAGAGACACCAAAATCGAGAATCTTCCAGGTCACTTTCCCTTCACGCTCGCAACGGAACAGATTCTGCGGCTTGAGATCCCGGTGGATGACTCCTGCTTGATGAGCCACTGCAAGCCCTGCGCTCACCTGCCTTGCTAGATCAATCACCTCTGGTAGCGACAGTCGCCCATGCTCCCGTAGCCAGGCGCTTAGATCCGTCCCCTCTAGGCGCTCCATGGCCAGGAAGGGCGCACCGTCTCCTGCCTCGCCCACGTCCAACACCTTCACGATGTTCGGTGCATCGAGGCGGGCGGCCATGGCTCCCTCCCGGAGGAACCTCCGGTGCAGATTTATATTGTGAGAGGCTGTCATGGAGAGCATTTTCACTGCCACTGGTCGTCCGTCCTGTCCGGTCGCCTCGTAGACTTCTCCCATGGCACCAAGGCCAATGATCTCCCCAAGTTTGTAGCTTCCGACAAGTTGCCCCGAGTAACGACCTTCGCGTCCCACGCTGATGCGAAGTGCTGCATCAAGATCCTGGTGTGCCTCCTGGAGTCTGGCTTCTTGTTGGTGTGCTAGGAGCATAGCGCTCTGAGCCTGGCGGAGGGCATCGTGGGTGGCAGCACGACTCTCCCGTGCTTGGAGTAGCGTCACGAGGAAGATGACCGGGACAATGACGAGCAAGAAGATCCGCTCGCGCTCTGGGACGGCTCTTACGGAGAAGACCCCCGCATCCGGGAGGATCTCGGTGAGAATCCCTACAGCCAGAAGCAAGTAAAACCCGGTGGCGGTGGTGCTCAGAGAGAGGGCGAGGCGCCGGTTGTCGCTCAGAGCAAAGAAGGAGATCCCAAGAGTGACTGCGGTAGGTGCTGGAGAGAAGACCCCGAAGTAGTAATTGATGAAGATCGAAGTAAGCACACAACTCCAACCGAAGATCTGAAAAACCAGTGGGGAGTAACGCTCCTCTGCTGCACCAATACGCCAGACCCAGAGTGCAACCCCCAGCAGCCACAGGAGGGTAGCCTGGGTGGCTCCTGCAAGCCAAGGTGTACCGCCGAGCCAGGGGATCACACAGGCAGAGCCCCCTGCAAGGAGTGCGATGATCCGGCCGAAGCTTCTGCACCTTGCGGACTCTTCTGCATGAAGGGCCCTGGCCATCATGACAGAGCCGGCACCGGTAGGAGTACCAAGCTGTCTCGTCGTACTGGGGGGATCTTCGACGGTAGTAGCTACCTCATCACCCGGAGCAGTGGGGGTCGTATCCTCCTTCACGGCAGGTGCGAGGCTCCTTCCTCTGGTGCTTAGGCTCCGACAGCCCGGCGAGCCTCCTCTGCCAGGGCGGTGGAAAGGTAGCGTTCTCCCGTGCTGCATCCCACGGTGACGATCAGCTTGCCCTGGTTCTCCGGGCGTCGCGCTACCAACAAAGCCGCATGTACATTGGCTCCGGTGGAGATTCCCACCAGCAGACCCTCCTCACGAGCCAGCCGCCGGGCCATAACGAAAGCGTCTTCGTTGGTGACTGTGATGACCTCGTCGATCACCTCCAGGTGCAGGTTGCGGGGCACAAAGCCTGCACCTGTGCCCTGAATCTTGTGGGGCCCCGGCCTAATCGGATCGCCGTTCAGAGTCTGGGTGATCACCGGTGAGTCAGCGGGCTCCACAGCAATGGCCCGAAACCCAGGCCGCCTCGGCCGGATTACCTCACTTACCCCGGTGATCGTCCCCCCCGTGCCCACGGCTGCCACTAGGATATCCACCTGCCCATCCGTGTCCGTCCAGATCTCTTCCGCCGTCGTTCGCCGGTGAACCTCCGGGTTCGCCTCATTGTCGAATTGTTGGGGCTGGAAACTATTGGGGTTCTCTGCACAAATCTGGTTGGCCCGGGCGATGGCCCCCTTCATCCCCTCCACCGCCGGCGTAAGCACCAGCTCTGCCCCCAACATGGACAACAGAATCCTCCGTTCCAAGCTCATGCTCTCCGGCATGGTGAGTACCAGCCGGTACCCCCGCGCCGCACATACAAAAGCCAGTGCGATCCCTGTGTTTCCGCTAGTCGGCTCCACGATGAGCGTATCCTTGTTGATCTTACCAGCACGCTCCGCCGCCTCGATCATGGCGGCCCCAATCCGATCTTTCACACTGCCAAGCGGGTTGAAGAATTCACACTTAAGCACCACCTTCGCGCCTACTCCCTCCGTCACCCGGTTCAGGCGCACCAGCGGCGTCCGTCCAATGGTTTCGATCACGCTCTCGTAGATGGGCATCCCCCTAAGCAACCAGCCCTCTCCGATGAAATCAACCCGCGCATCCCCCCTCCTTCTCTTTTCCCCTCAACCTCCGCCATTCCCTTTGCAGGCTTGTGGGCACACCTTCTCCCTGCATGTCCTCACCGCCAGCGCTTTCGTTAGCCCTGACCCTGCCAGTGATGCGCACTGCGCCACCGAGCACCCCTGGTTCGCGCAGTAGACCGCCTTGGAGCACCCTTCGTCAGCCAAGCAGGCCTCCCACTTGGCCCTGCAATCGGTTTCTGTATCTTCATCTGCGCAGAAACAGGCTGCACACGCGCTCTTCGTCGGACTATCGCACTGGGATAGCGGACCGAACTCGGTGGGAGGGCAGACCGGAGCCCCTCCGCCCCCACCCCCCGCCTGCCCAGAGGATCCCCCTTGCCCTGCTTCGGTCCCGCCGGATCCCACGTCCGACCCTCCTCCTCCCGCATCGGAACCGCCCTGCGCCCCCTCGCCCCCTGCCCCGGCCTCACCGCTCCCGCCGGCCTTGCCGGCCTCGCCTCCTGCGCCTCCGGTCCCTACACGGCCCCCCGTTCCGGCCTCCCCACCGCAGGAAAACTCGATCGCCGCCGGTGTTTCGGGCAAGGACTCGTCGGTCGTCCGAAGCATCAAACATACATCCCCTGGGGTGGTCAGTGGATACAGGAAGGGTTGGGTTAGCTGCGCGTCCAGCTCGGCGCAGAGCTGATCCGGCGTCTGCACTACTCCAAGAAGCTTCGTCCCAGATAGGGTAATGTCACTCCCAGAGATCGCATTCGCCTCTCCTGGAATCGCCACCTCACCCAACTCCAACGAAAACTCGCCCTTCCCTCCTATGGTAGAAACCCCTTTGTAGGGGCTCCCCACCGTGTCCGAAAGCATCTTCCCAGTGGTCTTCAGCGGAGTCATGGTGAGTGCCATGGCTCCCCCCTCTTCCGCAATTTCCCCTCGAAACCGCAGAACCTGCCCTATATCCCCCGAAGATAGCGTGGAAAGACAATAAACCACAAATGCTCCCACCGGCACCTCTCTATGCGCACCTGCTGCCCCCCCGGAACCAGCCATCGTGCCTCCGGCCATACCGTTCGCTACGGTAGGCTCTATTTCCCTCGAACTACAAGCGACGAGCAGTACACCCAGCATCCCAAGAAGCCATGTAGGATGGTTCATGGGGCTGATGTGCAGGATTTGCGCCTTGGCCACAAGCGGCAACCCTTTTTCCCTGGGTTCCAAGGGGTTCCGGCAATTTGCGTACCTCCTCCTGCCGATAGAAACCGAAACGACCCCAGACGATGGAAGTTAGAGCCTGCGCCGCGATTCGGTTCGATTGGGGCAACCTCAAGAGGGGTCCATGAGGACGGGAGCGTGGCAGATCAGGCGCGACTATCAGGCGAGCAATTCCCCCAGTAGCACAGGAAGCTCGTCGGCGATTTCGGAGGCGAGCAGTCCTCGATCCGAGCCTGTGCGTGCCCGCCATCGATCCGCAGCCAGCCCATGGAGGAAGGCCCCAGCAGCAGCGGCCTGTTCCGGCGGCAGCGAGCAAGCGAGCGCGCCGATGATCCCGGATAGGGTATCCCCCGTACCCGCTACTGCTAGAGCTGGGTTTCCCGTGGGGTTGATCCGCATGGTATCGCTGGTCGCCACTAGGGTGTGGGCCCCCTTGAGGAGCACGGTACACTGGGCTTGCGTGGCGACAGCGCGGACAGCCCCGAACCGATCTCGCTCCACCTCAGCGGCACTCACCCCGAGAAGCCGACCGAGCTCGCCGGCGTGAGGGGTCAGCACAACTTGTCCGCGAGCCTTCGCCAGCACCTCCAGGCGCCCCGCAAAGGGAGCGAGGGCATCCGCATCCACGATCTTGACCCCATCCCATCCCAAGACCACGTGTTCGACGGCAATCCGAGCCTGATCGTCCAAACCTAGCCCCGGTCCTATCACTGCCACCCGCTGCCGGGTCAGCAACTTGCTCACGGAGCCGGTGATGTGATCCCGATCGATGGCAGCTGTCATTACCTCAGGGAGGTATCCAATGACTGCGGGCAAGCTCTCCGGCCAGGTGGCCAGCGTACAAAGCCCAGCTCCTGCCCTCAGCACCGCCCGGGCCGTCAGCAGGGCTGCTCCCGTTTTGCCGGGTGACCCCGCCAACACCAACACCCCGCCC